>JAZQUN010000063.1:0-16344 GCA_045631385.1 Clostridia bacterium | reverse complement strand
TGCAGCAAAGCGTCTGCTAAACACAAAGGGAAGCTTCTACTTGGTGCATCAAGCAGAGCGTCTTGCCGAAATTTGCTATCTTATGAAGCAAAACAACATTGAACCAAAGGTAATTACACCAATTGCGCCAAGAGTGGATGCCGAGCCAAACTTGGTAATTGTAAAGGGCGTGTTTGCGGGCAAGCCTGGATGCGTAGTAAACAAAACGCTGGAAATACTAGACGAACAGGGCAACTACACAAGCTTGGTTGCATCCTATTACGGAATAAACGACACAGTTAAGGAGTAAATATGGTCTATTTTGTAGCAACTCCCATAGGAAATTTGAAGGAAATTACTCACCGCGCCATAGAAGTGCTTTCTAGCGTGGATGCCATCTTTTGTGAAGATACACGCCACTCACAAGTATTGCTTGCTCATTATCAAATCAAAAAGCCACTTTATTCGTACCACAAATTTAACGAAAAAAGCAGTTTGGACTTTGTAGTAAGTTTGGCAGAAAAGGGCGACGTTGCCGTCATCAGCGATGCAGGTATGCCAGCCATCAACGACCCGGGTAACATACTTATCAACCACCTAAAAAGCCTTGATATGCCCTATACCGTTGTATCAGGACCAAGCGCTTTTGTAAATGCTGTGGTGTTGAGCGGTTTTCAACCACCTTTTACATATGTAGGCTTTTTGCCAGAAAAATCCAAAGACAAACAAGCCATGCTAGACAGCGTCAAAACAGACGGCGTACTAATTTTTTACGTGTCGGTGCACAACGTCCAAAAGGATATGCAGTACCTATACGAAAAGCTTGGCGAAAGAGACGTGTGTTTGGTTAAAGAGCTTACCAAAATGCACGAAACAGTACGCTTTTGCAAGCTTTCTGACAAAATCGACGACGACAAGGGTGAGTTTGTGCTAATTTTGGACAAAAAACAAACGCAAAATCCGCTTTGTGCTTTGAGTGTAGCCGAGCACGTTGCTCACTACGTCAACTGCGGTATGGGCAAAAACGATGCCATCAAACAAACTGCAAAGGATCGCGGCGTATCCAAAAACGAAATCTATCAACAAACGCTAAATTAGTTGTCACAAAAACTTGATTTGGCAAATTTATATGATACAATAGTAAGTGTCTTGTGGTAGCTCCACAGGGCACTTTGCTTATTTGGGGGCAAGGCAAGGTTTATATGCAAAATCGGGGATTTGCAAATAAATTACAGGAGAAACAATATGGATTTAGAAATCTTTATTCAAACTGTCTTAACCTTGCTTAAAGACAGCAAAAACTTTTATTTTTTGCTTTACGCCGTAGCAAGTAGTGTGCTTACTCAAATTGTAAAAAAGTTGTTTGTCAACAAAGTAAACGTAGAAATTTTTGGCAAGTTTAATCTTGCGGTAATTTTGCCATTTTGCTTTGCTGCAGTCTTTGCAGCACTTGACGCAATTTTTGTTACAAAAGTAGGCGTTTTCAACTTTAATACGGTGTACGGAGTAGTAATTGAAACCACCGCAATCGGTGCGACGGCAACGGCAATTTTCAAATTGGTGTCGTCAATGTCTGGGCAAAGTTTAACTTCGTTAAAAAAGGACGAAACCTTTGCCTGCATCTACACCCAGCTAATCTACTTTGGATGTGTACGCGAACAACTAAAAAACGGCTCGCTAAACCTATCCAGCTTTGTGTCACAAGTCAAGCTTGTACGTGACAATGCGCAAGCAATTTACACAAGCGACGACTCTGACGAACGCAAAAAAACACGTTTGGCAAAGCTTATCAGCGGTGTAGTAAAGGACGAATTTGTCAACGTTGTGCTAGATACTTTGCACCAAGCATTGACGGTTGCATACTCCAACAAATAGCAAACAATTCTGTGCGAAGGTATTTACCTTCGCCTTTTTTGTTTTTGTGCAAAATTTGTGTTGTAAAATGGTTGATAAAATGTTTGTTGAGTGTTACAATTACAAGTAGTAATTGTAGGAGAAAACGTTTTGAAGAAACAACGCTTTTTGAAAAAACTTTACGAATATTTTATATGCACAATGGGCGCGTTGCTTGCAGCCATTGCCGTGTTTGTTTTTGTCAATCCAAATAAAACTGCGCCAGGTGGCATATCGGGTATTGCAACAACGTTGTGCGCATTGTTTCCTTCGTGGGATATATCTACAACGTACTTGATACTAAACGCTCCGATACTAGTTACCGCGCTCATCTTTTTGCGTGGCGATTACACACTTAAGACCGTTTGGGCAACGCTAGCATGCAGTTTGTTTATGAAGCTTTTCCCAAAAGACTTTGTGTTTGTCGATTCCGAGCTGATCGCATCCATTATGGCAGGCTTGATACTTGGCGTATCGATGTTTTTGCCATATTGCGTCAACGGAAGCAACGGCGGTACGGAAATCTTTGGCAAACTTGCGGAAAAGTACCGTCCAGGCTCTAACGTATCTACGGCGATTACCATTGTAAACATTGCCATTTTGGTTGTAGGCTCGTATTTTATTATGACAACCGGCTCTAGCGTAATGGTAATTGCTTACAGCGCAATCACAATTGTTGTTGGTGGCAAGGTAATGGATATTCTGGTGCAAGGCGTAGATCACCCACAAAAGTACATGATAGTCACCGACAAGCCACAACAAATCACACAGGCATTGCTGGATAAATTCAACCGTGGCGTAACCGTGCTTGATATGTACAACGACGACGGCACGCTTAAAGACAAAAAGATGGTGCTAGTAGTAGTACAGTATCGTCAGTCTGCAACAGTGCGCAGATTGATCAAAAAGGTAGATAGTCAATGCTTCGCCTTTGTAAAGGACGTAGCCGACGTTTGGACACGCCCAACCTTCAATAGGAGTTACAACTATGACAAAAAAATATAGTTTTACATACAACTTCAAACAATTTTGCATCATTTTTGCATCGGCTTTTTTGCTGGCATTTTCGCTAGAAGGCTTTTTGTTGCCTCACGGCATAATCATTGGTGGCGTATCGGGCATTTCCAGCTTGCTTGACGTTGTGCTTTCGCAGGATGCTTGGTACATGTCTGCAGGCGTGTGGGTTGTTGTACTCAACTTGCCAATCTTGGTGTTTTGCTTTGTAAAGATGCCACGACGCTTTGCTTTCAAAACAATGCTCTACGTTGTTTTGCTTGGCGCAATGCTAGTGGTGTTTAGACTAATTGGCTTGTCTGCATTTTTGGCAAAGTGTTTGTTTACTGATGGCTCGCCAGACCGAGTGATTTGCACAATCATTGGTGGTGCATTGCACGGATTCAGCTTGCCACTTATGCTATCCATCAGTGGTAGTACGGGCGGTAGCGACATTTTGGGGATGCTGTATCAACGCAAGGGCAATCGCAGTGGCAACCAAAGTATGCGCTTCGTGTTGTTGTTCAATATGCTAATTGTGGCAGTATCTTGCGTAGTAGTGTACTTGGTAAGCAAGGATGTATCCCGTGCAGTCAACATGTTGATTTACTCCGTAACAACCATTGCCATTGGCGAAATCGTTCAAGAAACGGTGTTTAAGGGCTACTCGGCAGCACTAGAAATTGAAGTTACCACCGACCACCCACAAGAAATGGCTTCGGCATTGAGTCAAGGCCTAAACCACGGCGTATCCATTGTAAAGGTGCAAGGTGGCTACTCAAAGCAAGAAAAATACATGGTGGTGTGCGTAATAGATAAACGCCAACTCCCAAGGGCAAAGCGTATTGTAAAGCGCGTAGACGAAAACTCCTTTGCTTACGTAGAGCAAGTAAAAGAAGTAATCGGCAAAGGATTTACCAACAAGGAAGAAGAAATTACCGATTACCAAATGAAATAATTACACAAAATCAAAAACGCTCCCAAACGGGAGCGTTTTCTTTTAAGTACCAACTGCAGAGAGTGAGCTATCTGCACTCTTTGCCAAATGTCAAACCGCCGCAGCAAACAAGAAGTGCGATCATCAAGATAAGGCAAGTAGGACTGATGGTTACGCTAAATTTACCCATCTTTCCGCCACAGCACAAAAACAAGATGATAAGCAAAATCCAAGTGCAGTTGCATCCACCAAAGATGTTGCCACAAGGCTCGTCGTGACAGCCGTGTTGCTCGTTAAATAAACCGTTAAACATGTTTTACCTCCTAAATGTTACGATTAAATCGTTCAATTTACATTATGACAAAAGCAAAAAATGTGTTACAACGGCTAAACGGTTATTTTTGCTCTTTTTAATTTATTCTAAATTAACTAATTTTACAAAAGTATTTACAAGCGCAATTATTTTGTGGTATAATACAATTTAGGGAAAGCGGACTGCTACCTTTTGGAGCAGATTTTTTTCCTATCAAATCAATTCATTTATTTGCAGTCGTACCCACAGCGGACGATATGGGAGAACAAAATGAAAGATAACAAAACTAAACAACTAACTCGGTGGGCAGTAACACTTGCAGTAGTCTTTGTTGCAATGATGCTTGACAAAGCGATAAGCGTTGCCTTGCCTGTCTCTATGGCGGCGTGCGTATTGCTTGCCACCTTTACCTTTTGTTTTTTGGATAACAGCTGGGTAAGTGGTGTGCTTGCAGGCACGTTTTTTGGTATAGCGTCACTTTGCAAGGAGTTTATTTTCCCGTCATTGATGTTTGATGCAAACGTCAACCCACTGATATCCGTTTTGCCACGTGCATTGATGGCGTTGCTTGCCATTGCCACCTACAAATTGATGCTTGCTTGCACCAAATCTTGCAAACCAAGGACTCGTCAAATGGTGTCTATCACCGTTGCAACCTTTGTAGGACTTGTTGCCAACACAATTTTGTATTTGCTTGCACTTGGCATCTACAAAGACGTAGCAGGACTACAAAACACAGGTTTGTTTGCAACAATTTACGCAGTGTTGTTTACAAACATCATCCCAGAGTACCTAATTTCGCTACTTGCAGTACCAACCATTGTTTTGGGTGTGCGCAAGGGTTTGAAACTAGGCATTGACGGAAATAATTGGAAAAAGGCGGACTAACACAATGGTACTAGCAGTAGATATTGGTAACACAAACATAAAAATAGGCATTTTCAACGGCGACGAAATGATCAAGTCTTTCAAGATGAGCACCGATGCCAAGCGCACTTCGGACGAATATCGCAGTATGTTGTTGCAACTACTAGACAACAACCAAATTGCAGTAAGCTCCATTGACGGTGCAATAATATCATCCGTTTTGCCTCAACTAGATTACACCTTCAACCACGTAATTACTTACACCTTTGGTGTCAAGCCTGTAATGGTTGGCGTAGGTGTCAAGACAGGGCTATCCGTCAAGTACGATTTTCCACGCGAACTAGGCAGTGACCGTATCATTACAAGCGTAGCTTGTATCCACAAGTACGGCGCACCATTTGTATTGGTAGATTTTGGTACAGCAACAACCTACAACGTAGTCAACGAAAAGCGTGAGTTTTTGGGTGGTTGCATCACACTTGGTCTCAAATCCACAACCGAAAGTCTTGCTCGTTGCACAGGCAAGTTGCCACAAGTCGAGCTTGACGTACCACAAAAAGTAGTGGGACAATCCACCGTCAAGGCTATCCAAAGTGGCGTAATCTACGGCGCAGTAGGTCAAGTGAAGTACTTGGTAGACAAGCTTCAAACGGAAGCAGGACTTACTGACTGCAAAGTAATTGCAACAGGTGGTCTGTCGGAAATTGTCAACAGCGTCGAGCCACTTTTTGACCACGTAGACCGAAATTTGTCTTTGATAGGACTAAATTGTATTTACAACCTAAACAACAAATAACACTTGTAAAGGAAACTAACTATGGATTTTGTTTTGCACTCCAAATACCAACCGTGTGGTGATCAACCAACGGCAATTAAGCAACTCGTTGACGGGCTCAACGATGGTCTTCGCACGCAAGTTTTGCGTGGTGTAACTGGTAGTGGCAAAACCTTTACAATGGCAAACGTAATAGCAACGGTAAACCGACCAGCACTGGTTGTTTGCCACAACAAAACGCTCGCTGCACAGCTTTGCAACGAGTTTAGAGAGTTTTTCCCACAAAACCGCGTAGAGTTTTTCGTATCCTACTACGATTACTACATGCCGGAAAGCTACATTCCTTCTCGTGACCTATACATCGAAAAGGAAATTGACATCAACGACGAAATAGACAAACTTCGCCACTCGGCAACCTGCTCGCTGTTTGAAAGACGCGACACAATCGTAGTTGCCAGCGTATCTTGTATCTATGGCTTGGGTGCACCAGGCGAGTACTACAAAATGAGTTTGTCTTTACGTCCAGGCGACAACGTTTCGCGTGAAGAAGTGATCGAAAAGTTGGTATCCATACAGTATCAACGCAACGATATGGACTTTAAGCGTGGCACTTTCCGTGTACGTGGCGACGTGTTGGAAATTTACCCTGCAAGTTTTTCCGACGTGGCAATTCGTGTGGAGTTTTGGGGAGATGAAGTAGAAAGTATCAGCGAAATCGAAGTTGTTACAGGTAACGTAATAGCCAAGCTTTTGCATACAATCGTATTCCCTGCAAGCCACTACGTAGTAGAAGGCGTAACCATGGAAAAATCGCTAGAAAACATCCTGCGTGACCTAGCCAACGAAGTGCAAGCGCTAGAAGATGCCGGCAAAATTGTAGAAGCACAACGCTTGCGCCAACGTGTCAACTACGACGTAGAAATGATGAAAGAAATGGGCTACTGCAACGGTATTGAAAACTACTCAAGATACTTTGATGGCAGAAGCGTAGGTCAACCACCATACACGTTGCTAGATTACTTCCCAGATGACTTTGTCACGTTTATTGACGAAAGCCACATCACCATCCCACAAATACGTGGTATGTACAACGGCGATAGGGCTCGCAAACTCAACCTTGTTGACTATGGCTTTAGATTGCAAAGTGCCTACGACAACAGACCGCTTCAGTTCGACGAGTTCGACAGCCGTATCAAGCAACTAATTTGCGTATCAGCAACGCCAGCACCATACGAAATGGCACAAGCCGATAGCGTAGCCGAGCAGCTAATCAGACCAACAGGTCTACTAGACCCAAAGGTCGAAGTGCGACCTGTCAAGGGACAAATTGACGATCTTTTGGGTGAAATTGATGCAGTAACTAGCAAAAACGGCAGAGTTCTTATCACAACCTTGACCAAGCGCATGGCAGAAAGCCTAACGGAGTTTTTGGCTCGTCACAACGTAAAAGTTAGATATATGCACTCCGAAATTGACACCTTGGAGCGTGTGGAAATTGTATCTGCACTCAAAAAGGGCGAGTTTGACGTATTGGTTGGAATCAACCTACTTCGTGAAGGGCTAGACCTTCCACAAGTACAACTTGTAGCAATACTAGATGCCGACAAAGAAGGCTTTTTGCGTAGCGAAACCAGTTTGATACAAACAATTGGCCGTGCCGCTCGTAATGCCGAAGGCAGAGTAATCATGTACGCCGACGTAATCACCGACAGCATGCGCCGTGCAATTGATGAAACGGAACGTAGACGCAACATCCAACACAACTACAACGTTGCTCACGGCATCACTCCAAAGACGGTTGAGCACCAAGTAGAAAACACACTAGAAATCACCAAAAAGCACAGCGTCGAGCTTACTCCAAAGGATCTAATCAAAGAAATTTCGCTACTAACGTCCAAAATGAAGACGGCTGCAAACCAACTAGATTTTGAGCAAGCCATCAAACTTCGTGAGCAAGTAGCAACGCTAACTAAAAAGTTAGACAAACTAAACAAACAAAAAAAGTAACTAGGTAAACTATGAAAGATATCGTAATCAAAAATGCCAAAGAAAACAACCTAAAGGGCATCAACCTTACCATCCCACGTGAAAAACTGGTTGTTTTTACAGGGCTATCAGGCAGCGGAAAAAGCAGTCTTGCATTTGATACCATCTTTGCCGAAGGTCAACGCCGCTATGTCGAAAGCTTGTCGGCGTACGCTCGTCAATTTTTGGGGCAAATGAACAAGCCGGACGTAGAGTCCATCGAAGGACTTTCCCCTGCCATTTCCATCGACCAAAAAACCACAAGCAGCAACCCTCGCTCAACGGTGGGCACTGTTACGGAAATTTACGACTACTTGCGTTTGCTTTACGCAAGAATTGGTACGGCGTTTTGTCCGCATTGCAACGTCGAAATCAAGCCCGTAACGGTAGACCAAATCGTTCAAAAGGTGCTAGAGTACCCACAAGGTAGCAAAATTGTAGTGCAAGCGCCAGTTGTTCGTGGCAGAAAGGGCGAGTTTCAAAAACTGTTTGAGCAATACAAAAAAAGTGGCTTTGTTCGTATCAACGTGGATGGCGTTCAGTACACGCTTGACGAGCAAATTACACTAGACAAAAACAAAAAGCACGACGTAAGCGTTGTAATTGACCGCCTTGTAGTAAAGGAAGGCATCAACCAACGCTTGACTGACAGCGTCGAAACTGCACTAAAGCTTGCCGAAGGCTTGGTAACAATTGTATGCGACGGCAACGAAACGCTGTTTTCATCACGCTACGCTTGTTCCGAGTGTGGCTTTGCTTTAGAAGAACTAGAGCCACGTAGTTTTTCTTTCAACTCTCCGTTTGGCGCATGCCCAGAGTGTACTGGACTAGGATTCAAGCAAGAGTTTGACGAAGACTTGATCATCCCCGACAAAACCAAAAGCTTGTACGGTGGTGCAGTACGTTTGCTAGGCTTCAATTTGGGAGCAGAAAGCTGGATGCATCGTTACTTTGGCGCATTGGCAGACAAGTACGGATTTGACTGCAACGTACCAGTAAATCAACTATCCAAAGAGCATTACGACTTGATTATGTACGGCAACGGTGGTGGCGAATTTGTCGTTTACCACAGCAACGGTGCACCGTATACGTCCACTTGGGAAGGGCTAATCCCTATGATGACACGTCGCTACAGCGAATCAACAAGCGACTGGACACGCAAAGAGTACGAAAAGTTTATGACTCAACGCCCTTGCAAAACATGTCACGGCAAGCGTTTGAAAGAGCAATCGCTAGCTGTCAAGGTGGGCGGACTAAATATCATGGAACTTTGTGATATGTCTATCAGTCAAATTTCGACATTTTTCGACAATTTGAAGCTAGACGAAACCAAGGCGCAAATTGCTAGACTAGTCATCAAAGAAATCAAAGCACGCCTTCAATTTTTGCTAGACGTTGGTCTAAACTACTTGACACTCAACCGTGCATCCGGCACGTTGTCTGGTGGCGAAGCGCAACGTATCCGCCTAGCAACACAAATCGGCAGTGGACTAACTGGCGTTGTGTACATTTTGGACGAGCCAAGCATTGGGCTTCATCAACGTGACAACGAAAAGCTTATCGCAACGCTAACCAAATTGCGTGACTTGGGCAACACACTTATCGTTGTCGAGCACGACGAAGACACAATGCGCTGTGCCGATCACATTGTAGATATCGGACCAGGTGCAGGCATCCACGGTGGACAAGTGGTGGCACAAGGCACGGTCGAAGATATCATTGCTTGCGACCAATCCATCACAGGCAAGTACCTATCGGGCGAAAAATTTATCCCTGTTCCAACCGAGCGCAGAGCAGGAAACGGCAACACAATCACCGTCAAAAATGCTACTAAAAACAACCTAAAAGGCGTAGACGTTACTATTCCTTTGGGCACGTTTACTGCCATCACAGGCGTAAGCGGAAGCGGTAAAAGTAGTCTTATCAACGAAGTGTTGTTGCCATATCTATCCCACAAACTAAACAACGCCAAGCCGCAACACGTCGACGCTGACGAAATTGTTGGGCTAGAGCATCTAGACAAAGTAATTGATATCGACCAAAGCGCTATCGGTCGCACTCCACGTAGCAACCCTGCAACTTACACAGGCGTATTTTCGCAAATTCGTGATTTGTTTGCAGCCACACCAGATGCAAAGCAACGTGGTTACAAAGCCGGCAGATTTTCCTTCAACGTAAAGGGTGGAAGATGCGAAAACTGTCAAGGCGACGGCATTTTGCGTATCGCCATGAACTTTTTGCCGGATGTCTACGTTCCTTGCGAAGTATGTCATGGCAAACGCTACAACCGAGAAACTTTGGCTGTCAAATACAAGGGCAAAAGCATTGCCGACGTGCTTGATATGACCATCGAAGAAGCACTAGATTTCTTCCAAAACGTACCAAGCATCAAAAACAAAATCCAAACGCTGTTTGACGTTGGACTTGGCTACGTCAAGCTTGGCCAGTCGGCAACAACCCTTTCTGGTGGTGAAGCGCAACGTGTAAAACTAGCAACCGAGTTAGCAAAGCGTAGCACCGGCAAGACAATTTACGTACTAGACGAGCCAACAACTGGTCTACACAGCGACGACGTCAACAAGCTTGTGCAAATGCTACAACGCCTTGTGGCTGGTGGCAATACAGTAGTGGTAATCGAGCACAACTTGGACGTTATCAAGGTGGCAGATCACGTAATCGACCTTGGCCCAGAAGGTGGCGACAATGGCGGCACAATCATTGCTTGTGGTACTCCAGAGCAAATTGCGACCAACCCAAACAGCCACACAGGACGCTTCCTTGCAAAAATTTTGCCACAAGTTGACAAGCAGTAAAATCTTGTCATATAGTACACAAAGGAGATAAACCATGAGCGAAATTAAAGAACCAAAACACCTAAAAGTACTACGCACAGTAGGTTTTTCTTTGCTAGCAGCAGGCGTGTTGCTTATCATTTTGGGTTGCTTTGTATTTAGAGAAGATTTTGGCAAGGGCGACACAGTAGCAAACGTTGCTCTGTTTGTTCCCGGCATATTTCTTACTATGTTCAGTCTTCCATGCATATTTATCGGGTTTTCTGCAAAGATTATGAAAATGCAAATTGAAAGTGCCAAGTATATTCAGCAATCAAACCAACAAGATTTGCAAGATATTGCCAACACTTCAGCTGATATTTCCAGCGAGCCAGTTGCAAAAATTGTAAAGACGGTAGTTGATGCTACTCAAAAAGATATCTACTGCAAGTATTGTGGAACACCTATCGATTTTGACTCACGTTTCTGCAAAAACTGTGGCAAGGAACAATAATCAAACCAAAGAAAAAAAGGCTAACGATTTCGTTAGCCTTTTGATTTTGTGTGTAAAAGTATTTTTCTAAAAACTCATTCACCTTTGTAGCAGGTATTGCGTAGCCGATAGTGGAGTTTTCCGCACCAGCGTAGTTTACGCCTACAACTTGCAAATTGGTGTTTAGTAGTGGACCACCGCTAGAGCCTGGGTCGATATCTGCATTGTGCGAAATTACGTTGAAAGTAACGTTGCTCAACGAAGCAGGAGTATCGGACAACTCAACTTTGCAGTATTCAACGATTTTACCGTATGTAACGGTGTTTACTTCGTTGTTTGGCGAGCCGATAGCAATTACGTTTGTGGCATAGCTTGGATTACTTGTCGCAATAGTCAGCGCCTTTACAGGTGTAGTCGTTGCCTTGAAGTACAAGCACGCTAGGTCGTATTCGGCAGCTATTGCCGATATTTGTGTTGATGGGTTGACGTACAAGTAGCCTTCGTATTCGGTGCCTAGGTAGTCAACAATGGTAAATGATTGCTTGGAGTACCCGCTTTCCTTCAAAGCTACGTGGCAGTTTGTCAATATGTAGTAACAGCCGTTATCCACCTTGAAGCAAAATCCCGAGCCTTGTGACGTTGATGACGAAACAGGGAATCCAAATATACTGTTGTAACTGGTGTTGTAAATGGTAACAACGCTTTTTAGTATATCGGAGTGGATCTTGTCGCTGATGGATAGAGTATCCAGCTCGTACTTGGCGTACAAGGTTAGGTTGTAGTTTACCGCATTTGTAAAATCGTACTTGACGGAAAAGTAGCGGTCGGAGTACCAACCTGCAAAGTAGTAGCCTTCTTTTTGTGGGTTAGATGGACGTTCAACCGTATCGCCCTTGTCAAGCGTTACCGTTTGGTTTGGAGTGTCGTTGTTGAAAACAAACGTTACCGTTACTTTTTGCTGTGTGCTAGGGTAAGCAGGGTTTTCGTACGATCTGCCAACAAAACTAACTTTTACGCTTTTGGCGTTGGAGTATGTCGAGTTGAGTATCTGTACGGCAAAAGTAAAGACTTGGTTTGCAGCAATGTCTTTTGTTACAACAACAGTTTTGTTTTCTAGCAGGGTGTTGCTTGCAGAGTAAACTTCTACGTCAGCAGTAAACTTGTACAGCTCTACCGAGCAGGACGAAGATATTTTTATTGCATACTGGTAGGTCAAGCCGTTGTCGTTATCTGCATAGGCTTGTCGTGTGTAGGTGGCTTCGCTAAAGTACGAGTTGTCCACCTGGTAGGAAAGAAAATCTTCCCAATTTATGTAGGACAAGTCAAAGCACGCCGTAAGCGACAGCAACATTGCCAGTATCAGCAAAATTGATGCAATTTTAAGTAAACGATTTTTCATAGTGTTCCTTTGATAGTCTAAACTACTCTTTATCAAAGCGAGTTTTTAGTGTGTTGTAGTAATTTTTGTTAGATTTGTCACCGTTGTTATTAGGAAACAAACAATGTGGCAAACTATCCGTATCTTTGTGTTTTATCACACACGCACAGCAGTTTCCATGGTTGACACAAGTTGTTTTTGGGCATGTGCAAGGTTTATTACAATTCATAAAGTATCCTTTGTAAATTTGTTATTTTCTCAAATTGGGGTGTACCCATAGGCTTGGTTTTACTAGCAAAACAACGTCGTTTGGGTAATTTTTTGCCACAGTTTCGTAGCATGACGGAGTAGGCAAATTGCTTTGTCCGTCTATCATACACAGCAAGCAGTCGCCAGCCATATTAAACGCTTCGGTAAGCGTTGCACCTTCCGTTACTCCTGCAAAGTCCGGAAAAGTTACTAAATACACCTTTTCGCTAGCATCGTAGTGAAATACTGCTGGGTAAACAACGTCTTGCATGGTGTAGCGTCTCCTTTGCTTTTTGTCAATTATACACCAAACAACATCATTTAGTCAATACTGTTTTAACAAAACAGTAATTTTGATTTCAAATTTGACAAATTTGCAACTTTAGGATATAATTTAGAAAACTGACACTTTGTGTCAAAGGTGAAATATGAAAAAAAGGTTTCAAATAACCGGCATGACTTGTTCAGCGTGCAGTTCGCACGTGCAAAATGCCGTACAAAAACTAAATGGCGTAACCAGCGTATCTGTCAACCTGCTTACCAACTCTATGGAAGTAGTCTTTGACAATGCCGTTGTTTGCGACGACCAAATTATTTTGGCAGTAAAGGGTGCAGGATACGGAGTTGCCCAACCAAATGCAACTCAACCAGCAAGCCGCGACAAAGGTGCACTTGGCAGACTGGTTGCATCTCTTTGTCTTGCAGCAACGTTGTCCTACGTTGCAATGGGGCACATGCTTAAACTTCCTTTGCCGGCATTTTTGCTAGATGCAAGCAACAGCTTGCTGTTTGCCTTGTTGCAACTAGCATTGTGTTTGCCAGTTTTGGTGCTAAACTTCCATTACTTTGCAAACGGATTTAAAAAGTTGTTCAAGCTTGCTCCCAACATGGATACTTTGGTGGCAGTAGGCGCAACGGCATCGGTTGTTTACGCCGTTGTCAACACTGTGTTGATAGCACTAGCGCTCAACAATGGCGATCCTACCCATGCACAAAGCCTATCCCACAACCTTTACTTTGAGTCGGCAGCAATGATACTGTCGCTAGTAAGTTTGGGTAAATATTTCGAAAGCAAATCCAAGCGTCGTACAACCGATGCTTTGCGCAAACTAAAAAATCTTGCTCCGTCTGTTGCAACGGTAGAAAATGCCGATGGCATGCAAACGGTAGTACAAACGTCCAGCGTCAAACAAGGCGACGTTGTAGTGGTAAAAGCAGGTGAAAGCATTGCTTGTGACGGTGTAATCATTTGGGGCAACTGCTTCGTTGACGAAAGTGCCGTAACAGGCGAAAGCATGCCGGTAGAAAAGACCGTCGGCGACAGCGTTGTTGGCGGCACTATTTTGGCAAACGGCTTCATCAAAGTGCAAGTGTCAACCGTAGGCGAAGAGAGTGTTCTTGCAAAGATAGTCAAGCTTGTCGAAGATGCCAACGCCACCAAGCCACCTATTGCAAAACTTGCCGATAAAGTTGCAGGCGTATTTGCACTTGTAGTAATGGCTATTGCCCTTGCCGTATTCCTGCTTTGGATTGCACTCAACAAGGGGCTAGACTTTGCGCTAAACAGTGCAATTTCCGTGCTAGTAATTTCCTGTCCGTGTGCTTTGGGACTTGCAACACCCGTTGCTGTCATGGTAGGCACGGGCAAAGGAGCAGAGCTGGGCATACTCATCAAATCGGGCGATGCCTTGCAAATGCTAGCCAACGTCAATACCGCAGTTTTTGACAAAACAGGCACGCTTACTCAAGGTGTTCCTTGTGTTGAAGACGTTGTAACTAGCGATATGGAACAAGCACAACTAGTGCAAATTGTAGCTTCTATCGAAAGTCAAAGCAACCACCCACTTGGCAAAGCCGTAGTAGAGTACGCACAGCAAAGTGGCATCAAAATGCTTGCCGTAGACGAATTTGTCAACAAGGTGGGCATGGGCGTTGTAGGCACAATGGCTCAACAAATCTACTACGTTGGCAACGACAAAATGATGGCGTACGCCGGTGTAGATCAAGCAACTTACAATACAACACTACAAAGCCTATCTACACAGGGCAAAACAACTCTGTTGGTTGCATGTGGCAACCAATTTGTTGGCGCAATAGCCCTTGCCGATAAGCTTGCCGACTGTAGCAAGTCTGCCGTGGAACAGTTGCACAATCTAAACGTTGACGTTGCAATGCTTACAGGCGACAACACTCAAACGGCAAACTACGTTGCAAATCAACTGGGAATAGACCAAGTTTACAGCCAACTTTTGCCAGACAACAAACAGCAAATCGTAAAGCAGTTGCAAACTGATGGCAAAGTGGTAGCAATGGTGGGCGACGGTATCAACGACGCTCCTGCACTAACCCAAGCGCAAGTAGGTATTGCCGTAGCAAAAGGCACGGATATTGCCGTAGATAGCGCCGACGTTGTATTGGTAGGCGGCAACGTATCTTCCGTTGTTGATGCATTGCGACTAGGCAAAGCAACCATCAAAAATATCAAACAAAACTTGTTTTGGGCGTTTTTCTACAACGCATTGGCAATTCCTTTGGCGTCGGGCGTATTTTACTTTACTCCGCTACAAATCAAACTCAACCCAATGGTTGGAGCGCTTTGTATGAGTTTGTCCAGTTTGTTTGTAGTAACCAATGCGTTGCGACTAAAATTGTTTAAAAAGTCTCAAAATACAGGAGAAACAACTATGACTAATTGCAAATGTTTGTCAGAGCGAACAGTAATTTTAAGTGTTCCATCAATGATGTGTCCACATTGTACCGGCAGGGTAGAAGCCACCTTGATGCAACAATGGGGAGTAACTAGTGCTACGGCAAACTTGTCAGATAAAACCGTCACGGTAGTTGCCCTAGCCGATATCGAAGCCGTAGATTTGGCGGATGCCGTGCAAAAGCAAGGCTATCCAACAACGGTAATTAAGGGCTAAAAGTTAAATTTTGTTTTACAAACTTTTTGCGTGCATAAACTACTGGTATGAAGTCATTTGTAGTAGAGCATGCAAACATTTGTAATCTAGAAGTATCAACGTTAATCAACTCATACAAGTACTGTGTGTATGGCAACACTGCCGCAGTAATCGAAGGTCAAAAAGGGCTGGTCAAGTACAGTCAAGACACTGTAGTTTTTGCCGTGAGTGATGGAAAAATTGCCATCTATGGCAACAACTTGCAGTTGGGTTGCTTTGGTAACAAAGTAGCGGTAGTTACCGGTCAAATTGTCAGCGTGGCGGTGCAAAAATGAAAGGTATTTGCAAAATCACGTTTGAAGGACTCAACTTCGAAAAACTGCTAAACACCCTTGCAAAAGAGCAAATCGTTGTGCTAAAAGCCAAAAAAACGTCAAAATTTGGCTGTGAAATAGTTATTTATACCGCATTTTGCAAAAAGGTTGTTGCATTACTAGAACAAAAATGCTATAATAAAATATACATCTGCAATTTGGGATGGGCAAATTTTGTGCAAAATTGTCGCAAGCACGTGGCTTTTTTGCTAGCAGTTTGCATGCTTGTCCCAATGTTTGCCGTATCATCTTTGTTTTGTTGGCAGATCAAAGTCGATGCTGATATTCCTCACTCGAATGTAATTGCAGCGTTGGATGAGCTTGGCGTAAGGCGTGGTTCATTGCTGACAAAAGTCAACTGCAAAAGTTTGTCTAGCAAGCTAGCTAATCACCA
>JAZQUN010000062.1:0-13068 GCA_045631385.1 Clostridia bacterium | reverse complement strand
CCGCAGGGTCGTTGGTTCGAGTCCAACTGGGGGAGCCACTAAAATCCAAGTCATCTGACTTGGATTTTTTTGTTGCACTATTTTCAAACAACAGTCTTGTTGTATTTAATTTCAGTAATATTAAACTTTTGTTTAGTATTTTTACCATTTGTATTGCAAAAAGCCTTTGAATGTGGTATACTTAACCAAAGTATAGCTACTTGGAGATTCACTATGTACTACCGACACTCTTGCGACTTTACCTATCCAGAAAGAAGCGACGAACACATGATAGATGTAAAGCATCTTCGCGATACACACTTTGACGAAAACTTTCAATACTATCCAAAGGGTTTTTGGCACAAATTTAAGCGTGTACTTTTGTGGATTTGCCTAAACACATTTGTTTTTCCTGTTGTGACAATCCGTCACGGCGTTAAAATTTACGGCAAGAAAAACTACAGAAAACACAAAAAAGAGTACAAAAACGGCGCAATCACCATTGCAAACCATGTTTTTATGTGGGATTACTTGTGTGTACTGAAGTGCATTAGACCGCACCTGCAATACCATCCAGGTTGGAAAACCAACTTTGAAGGCCCCAACGGTCCTCTTATTCGTTGGGTAGGCGGTATCCCTATACCAACAGATAATATGCGTGCAATGGCAAAGTTTCAAAAAGCTATCGGCCAAGTGCTAGAAGATGACAAGTGGTTGCACTTCTTCCCCGAAGGCTCAATGTGGTTTTACTACCCAGATATTCGCCCTTTCAAAAAGGCAATATTTAAGTACGCAGTAAGACACGATAAACCCATTATTCCAATAAGCTTGTCTTTTAGACCACGCAAGGGGATCTACAAATGGTTTGGCAAAAATCCACTTGTTGACGTACACATTGGCGAGCCATTGTACGCCGACAAAACGTTGTCCCAACCAGAAGCAATTGATAAGTTGCATACCGAAGCATATCACGTGATGCAAGTGATGAACGGCATCAACCCTGGCGATCCAACATACAACACCGACCAAAATATTGACAACTACAAAAAGACAATGTAACAAAAAAGAACTTGGAAAGTTTCCAAGTTCTTTTAATTTACACTATTTGTTGAGAATTGCCAAAACAACGTCTGTATCGCAACTACGTATTACAGTTGCGCCTTCTTTTGTTTCCACTGCAACGTCACTTACAACAACGTCGGCTTCTTTGCTGTCACTTACCACTTCAGTTGCAAGCATGGTAAATAACGAATGCATGTTGATGGTATCAGTAACGTTGAAGTAATCAAACAAGAACGAATTATCATCAAGACCTGCAACGTGTTGGTTAGAGTTTTTGCCAAGGTTTAGCCAAATTATCTCCTTGTTTACTACGTCGATTGCGTACAAATACGCAAAGGTGGAGTCACAGTTGATAAAGTAGGACGACACAACTGTCTTTGGCTCAAATACTTCTCCCGAATCAACCACGTCGCGCATCATGTAGCCAGCCTTACAAAATACTTCGCTAAAATGCTGGCTAGAATATACGTTGTTGCAAAGCACGTAGTAGCGATACTTTGGGTAACATTGTTTCATCTTATCCAAATCGATATCAAAATACTCCGAGCCGCCGTTATATCCTGACGTTTGATCCCCCGAATAAGTAATTGTTTCCGACTGTTTAAAAGACATGGTGCGCCAAGAAAACTCTCTACGCTCCCCATCGTTTGTAATTCCTAGTACACTCAAATCAATATCGTTTACCTTTTCCCAATAGGTAAAAGCACGAACTTTTTTGCCGTCTTCCAGTTTGATTTTGCTGCCCTTTGGCAAATTGCCATAGCCAGTAAAAGATGCAGTTTCTTGCAAAGGTAAAGCGATGTTTTTCATGTTTTCGTCAACGAATACTTTACCTAGCTTGCCTTTTAGATTGTCTGCAAGCGTTTTCTTGAGCAACTCGACTATAGCTGCTATGGTGTGTTTGCCAATTATCGAGCGACGATGAGCCATCTCGCTGTTAGTTTCGGTATGCACACGCATCAAATTGAATTTAGGGAACTTAAACACACGATTTGTTGCAGAGCGATAGTTTGCATATTGCAACATAAGTTGGATCAATACAATAGTTTTACCACTCTCTAAGTGATCCAACACATACTTGGTGTTTTCTTCGTTTGTACAACGTGACAAAATGTAATTTAGTTTACGCAAAAATCCTGCAGAGCCCTTTTCTTTGATGATAAGATCAACTGCACCCTTGATATTTCCGTCAGCCATAAGTTTTTCAAAACGCGAAAAACTAGATGTATTTGCACCATTGCGCATTGCATCCAAAAATTTGCACGCCTTTATCGTCTTTGGTTTGTAATGGATATGATGCAAAATGCCAACCCATGCTTGACGCTTTTCCATACAAGCATCCACACTGAAATTGGTGTCTAGAAGTTTATCTAACACCTTGCTTAAAAATACTCTATCTTTGTTTTTGAGATTAAGCTTTTTGATATTTAGATTTTGGTAATCTTCGTAGTTTAGATACTCTACAAGCTTGATAAAGTCATTGAGATACAACCACTTTGTATACGCCACGTTTCTTTCGTCCAGCAACAATTTTATTGCTGTATCCTTACAAGCACATTGGTCAAGTGCTACGTCGTAATCAGCAATTGCTTCCCTTACAACTTGGTAGCAACCTGCATTAAGCGGACGAGATGATAGCAACAGATTTTGCACGTATGCCTTTACTTCTTCTACTGCTGTTTGCTCGTCAACAATTCTAAACTCTTTGACTTTGCAGTTTTCCTTAAATGCAGTACGCTCAAACTCTTCTTCCATCAATGAGTGGCCAGGCTCATCAACTAAACCCAAGCCATAGGTTGTGTAGTAATGCAAAATTTGATCAAAAAGCAATTGCTCTTTTGTCAATTTACGTACCGTATCGGGAAAACCTTCGTAAAATGGTAGCGGCACGTATTCGCCAAGTTGACCAACTGCAAACTTAAACATATCCATATTGGCCAGCTCGCCACCTTTAACAAACTTGATGCCAAGATGATGCGCAAACGAATAGGCAAGTTCAAATTGATGCTTTTCAACTTCATTGGTGTCATTTACCAAAATGTTTTTTGTAAACAAATGAAGCTTGTATATGTGTTTCACTTTGTCTCCTTTACAGGTGTTGCCATCACCTGTGATTTGGAATAAAAAAGGTGCGTTTTAATTATAGGGCTATAATGTGCTCTACCATCTGAGCTACATCACCGAAGTGATGGTCGGACTCGAACCGACGACCTCATGCTTATCTGGCAAAAAATAAGTCCTATTAGCTACGCACCAAAGTTATTATATCGTATCAAGTTGCATAAAACAACACTTTTAGGCTAGATTATTTTTCAAAAGCCTTAACGCCGCCTTCTGTTCCCCAATAAACCCATCTGCCAGAGCATTTTGTTGACGCGTCATCTTTGGACGTGTTTGCTTCGTACCAAGCTTTAGCATTTGCTGCTGTATCAAAGCACATTGCTATAAGTGTTTCGCCTAGCAAACCTGTCGTTGCAAGGAAACCACCTTGTAGGCCTTCTGCTTTGTCTTTGGAATAAGACTCTACTGTGTAGCCAGCTTTTTCCATTTTCGCTTTAGCATCTTCTATTGTGGATGGTACGCAAGCAGCAAACATTGCTACTGCCAATACCAAAATAAGTGCTAGTGATGTAAATTTTACAAATTTTTTCATATACAAATCCCCCTTTGTCATTACATCTTTAGATATATTATATCAAAAATAAAAAGGGTGTCAATACCAAAAAATAAAAAAGTTTGCTTTGGTCACACAACTTATTGCTTGACATTTACCTTCAAATATTTTAGACTAAGTATACACACAAGGAGATTTGCTATGCTACAAACCAGCGGATTACTGTTGACACAAAACAAAGACGGCTCTATCATTGTAGAATACGAAGATTACGACACTTGTCTTGGCGGAGATTTTTCATCCATATACAACCTTGACGCAACCAATGCAACAAAACTTAAAAAAGCAATGAAACAACGCCACCCACTACTTTCGTTTAAAAGAGCTTTGATTTGCGAAGTTGGCAGAAACCTAAATGACGAAAAATTTAGAAAACTTTTGACTAGCTTGCAAATACAATACGACCACTACACTTGGAGAAGCTAACATGAAAGACATAAAGATTACAGTAATGCGTATGGCACGCTACGATGATTTGATAGAAAAATACGAAAACCCTATCGAACACGCTTGCGACATGGTACTTGGTGCAGAGTTTATATCGGTAGATGCACAAAAGCCAGAGGGTATATGTCAAAGCGCATGGGAAACAATGGAAGAATTTGTTGTAGAACTCGCAAACGGCGGAGGCAACTTTTACGACGGGTGGATGAAGAACGAAAAATCTGCAATGATATCTTGCAACGACGGATTTCGCCCTGTAAGTTTTTTATTAGAAACAATTGAATAAAAACATCAAAACAAAAAGCACGGAAATCAATTCCGTGCTTTTTTATTACAAATTAAGTAGTTTTTCCACTGTTGCTACAACGTCTACGAAGGAGTCTTCTTCAAATGGGCTTTTTAGTCCACACTCTGCCAAAAGTTCGGTAAACGGTTTAGTGCCACCATAACTCAAAAACTTGACGTAGTTGTCAAAGGTTGCTTGGTAATTTTCTTGCGACATTGCCAAGAACTGCAAAGCAGTAAATTGTGCCAAGCAATAATCAATGTAATAGAATGGCATTTCGTAAATATGCGCTTGACGTTGCCAACGACGGCCATCTTCTAGTGCAGGGATGCCTTGTGTTGTCATGTAAGGCATAAATTCCTTTTCGATTTTGTTAAAGAATTCGTTGCGCTCTGCTGGTGTCATTTCTGGATTGTCGTAGCATGTTTGTTGGAAGTAATCAACAATTGTGCCATATGGGATAAATGTTACTGCACCACCAATGTGGTAGAATTTGTAGTCTTCTGTTTTGTTGCCAAAGAACAATTCCATCCATGGATAACTCAAAAACTCCATACTCATAGAGTGAACTTCTGCTGTTTCCATAGAGATGGATGACAAAAAGTCAGTATCTATAAAGAATGTCTTATAGTACTCGTAAGCGTGTCCAAATTCGTGCGTTAGAACGTCAATATCCCCTGCGGAACCATTGAAGTTGCTCAAGATAAATGGCAACTTGTATTTAGGCAAACCTGTGCAGTAGCCACCGCCCCACTTACCTTCACGACTCATTACGTCAAATGCTTCACTATCAACCATCAAGTCAAACAAGTAGCCCGTTTCTTCGCTCATTTCGTGATACATTTTGCTGCCGTTAGCAAAGATTTGATCAACTGTGCCAATTGGTCTTGGAGTTTCTGCGCAAAATACGTCTTTGTCGTAAACAAATTGCTTTTCCCAACCCAAGTCATTTTGAACTTTTGCACGGATTTTATCCGCCAATGGAACAATGTATTTTTTGACGTTTGCTCTAAACTTTGCAATGTCTTCCTTTGTGTAGCAGTTGCGTTGCATCTTTAGGTAACCCAAAGGTGAAAAGTTGTCGTAACCAAGCTTGCGTCCTGCACGAGTACGCACAGCAACAAGTTTGTCGTAGATATCGTCAAGTTGATCTTTGTTGGCCTCTATTAGTTGTCCCAATGCAACGTATGCACCACGACGCAAGTTGCGATCTTCGTGCACAAAATACTTGCTCAAACCAGATGGTGGCAAAGTTTCACCGTTGAAATCAACTGTTAGGTTGCTCATCAACTTGGTGTAGGAAGTCACAAGCTTGTTGTTTTCTACCATATCGTCAACAATTGCCGGGTTGTTAGCATCAACTTGCATTTGCAAATTTACAAACAAAACTGCAGGGAAAACCTTTTCCAACTCTGCTCTGAAAGGAGTTGTCAAATAACACTTGTTTACTTCGGCACAAGCAACACTGATTTCTGGTGTAATTTCGTCAAGATAGTCTTGCTCGTCACAATAAAACTTGTCACGAGTATCCAAAGAAAATCTGATAAATGCTACTTGCATAGTTGTAGACAAATCTTCGCTAAATGTCTTGTATTCTTGGTGAATTTGCATAAATTCTTCTACGCTTGCAGCATTTTCAAAGCGTTGTTTAAAGCTTTGCAATGTTGCCAAAACTTGCTCCTTTTGTGGACGCACATATTGTATTTGAGATACTTTTACCATGTTGATTTCTCCTTAAAAGTTTGTAATTATTTGTCCGCTTTTTCCACTTATAGCCACATCAAATATAGTTTGTGCTACTTGACTTGGAGACAAAACTTGTTGATTGTATTGATTGCAAAAATCTTGCTTGTCTTGTGCTGTTAGATGCTGCGTCATTTGTGTTTCTACGATAGGTGGGCACACGCAATTAACGTTGACTCCACTTTCGTTCAACTCTTCGTGGAGCGACAGCGTCAAACCTACCAATGCAAATTTACTCATACTGTAGACGCTTTCGCATGATGCGCCTTGCAATCCCCAAATAGACGATACAGCAACAATGCTTCCACTAAATCTATCTAGCATCAACGGAACAGCGTATTTAGCGCACAAAAAAGCGCCTTTTGCGTTGATATTCATCACCTTGTCGTATTGCTCGCCAGATACGTTTTGCACTTGCTCGTGCATACTAATACCCGCATTTAATACCAACACGTCGAGCTTTTTTGCATAGCGTTTGATATAATCAAACATTTGCTTAACTTGTTGCTCGTTGGACACATCTGCTTGCAACAAGTGGGCATCCAGTCCACTATCGTTGAGTTCTTTTTTTAGTTGTTGGGCGCATGTTGCACTTTGGTTGTAATTGATAAACACCGTATAGCCTTGCTCTGCAAACTTTCGGGCAGTTTCCGCACCGATGCCGCGTGATGCGCCTGTAATTAGTACTGTCTTCATATTAGTCGATTAATTGCTCCCACTCTAGACACACTTGTTCATAGGTATCTTCTACTTGTTTAAGCTCTTGCATAACAACAGAAAGCTTGGAGTAGTCGCTTACAATTTCTGGCAATGACATTTGCTCTTGCAACTGTGCTTGTTGTTGCTCAAGCTCGGTCATTTGCTTTTCTAGTTGTTTGATTTTGTTTTTCTTATTAGTTTCCTCGGCACGTTGCTTTGCATTACGGTAACTGTTGTTTGTTGCCGTTTGCTTTACAGGTGCAACAACTACTGCTTGTTGCTCCATCTGTTGCTTTTTTACAGCAATAAAATTGTCATAGTTACCTGGATAAGCAGTCAATTTGCCGTTTTCTAACTCTACCACCACGTCAGCAACAGCATTGACAAAGTAACGGTCATGAGACACAAACAACATTGTGCCTTGATAGTCTTTCAGTGCTTGCTCCAACGCTTCTCTACTTGGCAAATCCAAGTGGTTAGTTGGTTCGTCTAGTAGCAAAAAGTTGTTATCCTTTGCCATCAATACCGCAAGTCCAAGTTTTGCACGCTCGCCACCAGATAGTTGACCTACCTTTTTGAAAACTGCTTCGCCTGTTAGTGTTACTTGGGCAAGCAAATTGCGTACTTCCGTTTGGCTCATACGCGTGTTATCAAACCAAAGTTGATCCAATACAGTCAAGCTAGAATCCAAGTTTAAGTTTTCTTGATCGTAGTATCCTACACTCAAATTTTTGCCAAATACAACGTTAGATGGGTAGGCGTTACCATTATTTACTGTTTTTAGTAGGGTTGATTTGCCCGTACCATTTAGTCCAATAAGCGCAACCTTTTGATCTCTACCCACCAAGAGCGACGCACTATCCAGCACCTTTCGTTCGCCAAATGCCACAGTCAAGTCCTTGACGTTTAGCACTTCTTTAGTTGGTTGCATGGTAGCATCAAATCTGAATCTAGGTGGACGACGTTGTGTTTGTGGTGCTTCTACCACTTCCATTTTTTCTAACTGCTTTTCACGAGACTTTGCCATGTTTGCAGTAGAGGCTCTGGCTTTGTTGCGCGCAACGTAATCGGTAAGTTTTTCTATTTCCTTTTGTTGACGTGCGTACTGCTTTTCTGCCAAGTCTTCGCGCTGTTGTTTTTGCACCTTATATGCGCCGTAGTTACCATTGTAGGTGTAAACTTTGCCATTGTCTACTTCCCAAATACGATTACATACTTTATCCAAAAAGTAGCGGTCGTGAGATACAATTATTAGTGCAGATTTTTTATCTGCCAAAAAGTTTTCCAACCAGTCGATCGTTTTATAATCCAAGTGGTTGGTTGGTTCGTCCAAAATCATAAGTTCGGGACGGCGAAGCAACAATTTACACAAAGCAACTTTGGTCTTTTCGCCACCAGATAGATTGTCTACAACTTGGTCGTAAAAGGCTGTCATTCCCATACCGTTTAGTACGGTTTTCACCTTTACTTCAATGTTGTAGGCATCCAACGCGTTTGCCCTATCAAGCATACGGTTGTACTTGCTAGTAAGCGCAACGTAATCGGCACTATCGTGTTGGCAATTTGCAATTTCGCTTGTGATTTGCTTGATATTTTCTAACAGTTTCAACTCTTCGGCAAATACTGTTAGCATTTCTTGATAGACAGTGTTTTGACTGGTGCACGATGCGTTTTGCGTCAAATATCCCAACGTTAAACCACTTTTTTGAGTGAGCACACCAGCAAACAAATCAACGTTTTTTGTAATTGCATTTAGCAGCGTTGATTTTCCTGCACCATTGTAGCCCACAAGACCGATACTATCCCCGTCGTGCACTTCTACGTTGACATCACTAAATATTAAGTTGTCGCCAAAACGCACTTCTGCGTTGGATAGTGTCATTAGCATATAAATTTATTCCTTACGCAATATGCCTGTCCAACAGACAGGCACATGCTTTTGTTATTTAGTTGAGTTTTTTCCTTTTAGCGAAAACAAATACATAAAGCCTTTCAAAATAGACCAAGCAGCAAAAGCTTCAGTGATTAGCAACAAAATTTGTGCTGGCTCTAGGTGTTCGTATCCCCATGCATTTGGCATCAAAAGTATCAACAGAGCAGATATAACGCCGATACCTATATACAAGGCACGCTTCCAACCGTTAAATGGCTTACATGCATAGAACAATGCATAATAGCCACCTATTGTATAAGTAATAGCCATCAATGTGCTTAATTGATCCGGTGACATGGCAATATCTGGGACACATTCAGCTACGATATAAATAGATGCCGTTGTTACCAAGAATGTCAACGATGCAGGCAAACATCTCTTTATGATATTTGTAAAGAACTTGCCTTTGATAATTTGAGTATTTGGTTGCAAAGCAAGGATTGTTGCCGTCAAACCTACAATTATTGTTTCTAGTACAAAGATTTGAATTGTTTCGTATGGTGTTGCAAGTGGAGTATCAAATACAAAGTACAACAATGCAATCACAAAGTTGATTACAATTACGTAAACCGTCTTCATAAAGTACAACGTTGTGGAGCTTTGAATGTTGTTTACTACCCTACGGCCTTCGTTTACAACGTGTGTAAGACTAGAAAAGCTGTCGTCTTGCATAATCAAGTGAGCAACGTTTCGTGCTGCATCACTGCCACTTGCTAGACCAATAGCACAGTCACTTTCCTTCATTGCAAGAATATCATTTACACCATCACCAGTCATTGCAACTGTTTTACCTGCAGCCTTCAATGCCTTGACAAGCATTGCCTTTTGGTCTGGTGTAACACGTCCAAATACAGTGTATTTGGTTGCTGCTTTTTTGATTTCTTCTTCCGTCATGCCCTCTAGACTGATATATTTGTCGGCGTTTTCAACACCCACGCGAGAAGCAATTTTGCTTACGGTTGCGGCATTGTCTCCAGAAATAACCTTTACTTGCACTCCGTTTGTCTTAAACCACTTGATAGTTTCAGCTGCATCCTTGCGGATTTTATCTTCTATTACAATAAGTGCAACGGCACGTCTAACTGTAGGAAGTTTATCTTGCGATGTTGCTGTTGTTGCAGAATGAGCAAGCACCAACACACGCAATCCCTTTGACGTATGCTTTGCAATAGTTTCTTCTAGTTGCTCGTTTTTGTTAGTCAAAACAAACTCTGGCGCACCCAAAAAGTATGTTCCTTGACCAGCAAACGATACTGCCGAATATTTTCTAGCAGAGCTAAACGGCAAAACAAACACCTTTTCTAGTGGAGCATTTTTAGGCTTGCCGTAAAATTTGTTTAATGCCTTGCCCGTCATGTTTTCGTCACGTTGAGCAGAGTTGAAGGATGCCATAATTTCCTTTATGGTATATTTTCCATCCTTTGAGCGCAAATCAATGCTTTCTACAACCTTCATTGTGCCGTCTGTTATTGTGCCGGTTTTATCCAAGCACAAGCAGTCAACACGCGCTAGCATTTCAATACAGTACAACTCTTGCACGATTGTTTTCTTTTGAGACAATCTAATTACTGATACTGCAAGAGAGACTGTTGTTAGCAAAAACGGTCCAGCAGGAATCATTGATATAATTGCGCCTGCCGTTTTGTTAAGTGTTTTTATAAATATTTCGTGATCCGTCCAAGAAGCATTGACCTTAAAGGCTTGATAGTTTACTATCCACAATGCTATCGCCATAGGCACTACTATTATTGCAACAAATAGCAAAATTGCCTTTAGCGTGCGAAGCATTTCGGAGCGTGGTTTTTCATACTTTTTAGCACGACTTGTCAAGCTTGCTACATAGTTGAATTTGCCAACCTTGTCTACGCGAGCAACGCATGCACCTGCAACAACAATACTGCCAGCAAACAATGTGTCACCAACATTTTTTACAACAGAGTCGCTTTCGCCAGTCAAAATTGATTCGTTTACTTCGATAGAGCCATCCAAAACAATGCAGTCGCACGATATTTGGTTGCCTGTCGCAATGGCAATTACGTCATCCAAAACAACTTCATCGATGGAAATTTCTTGCTGAACTCCGTTTCTTGTAACCGTTACAGTTGGAGTGTTTACCAGTTTTAATTTATCCAAAGTCTTTTTGGAGCGAATTTCTTGGAAAATTGCAATGGCCGTGTTTGCCAAAACAATTGCCATAAACGACATGTTTGCATATTGCTTGTAAACAAGCAAAATAATAGCAATAACAACGTAAATCAAGTTGAAGAAGGTACAAACGTTAGATACTACTATGCCAAAAATGCTTTTGCCATGTTTAGAGTTATCTTGGTTTGTTAGTCCGTCTTCGACACGACTTTCTACCTGCTCATCACTTAGACCAATATTTTGTTGCACGTCAAAGCGTTCAACGGCAGCTAGGTCGTTGATTTTAGGTGGACGCTTTTTCTTTGGCATTTTTTCAGTTGTTGTGTTGGTCTGTTGATTTGTCATACTACTTGTTTAGATTTACTTGATTGAGTTTTCCATCACGGAATTCAAAGATTTGGTTGCAACCTTGATCTTGAAGTTGCTTTAGTTGGAAAGCAAAGTTTTTGATACGTTTTACCAAAACCACTTTGCCGTTTTTACGCAAAAATGCGCATGAATCCATTACTTCCTTTATTTGTTTAGCATCTGCATTTTTATCAATGATAACAGCAGTTGCTGCAGTTTCTTGCTCTAGCAAGCCTTTTTCTTGCAAAAGCATCACGATACGCTCGAAGCCAATGGAAAAACCACACGCAGGAACGTCGTTGCCAATGATTTTGCCGATCATTTTGTCGTATCTACCACCGCCACCTGCGGAAATCGCAAGGCCGTCTAGAGAAATTTCGTAAATTGTACCAGTGTAATAACCCATACCACGAACAAGTGTGACGTCAAATACAACTTTGCCGTTTTTGACAGTATGGTTTGTAACATCCAAGATTTCGCGAACGTTTGTTGCTACTTCTGCTGGCAAATATTCGCCAAGCTCTACTACACATGTTTCAAAACTGTTTTCGCTAGCTGTGATGCGGTTAATAAGATCGATAAACTCTACGGACTTACCTGGTGCAACTTGCTCGATTTCTTCCATTACACCCCTTACACCAAGCTTATCCAACTTATCTAGCGCAATAAATACAGAGTCGTATTGTAATGGATCAAAGCCACACTTTTCTACTAGCGCCTTAAGCAATCTACGATCACTCAAGCGAACCACTACGTTGTTAAAGCCAAGATTTCCAAGCGCTTCAGTGGTAGCTGTAATAAGCTCAATTTCTGCTAGGTTGGTTGGATCGCCAACAATATCAATGTCGCATTGCACAAATTGACGGTATCTTCCCTTTTGTGGACGGTCTGCACGCCAAACGTTGTCCATTTGCATTGCCTTAAATACTGATGGAAGTTGACCACAGTTATTTGCGTAGTATCTTGCTAGTGGCACTGTCAAGTCATAGCGCAACCCAAGGTCGCACAACTCTCCTTCAGTTGCATTTTCTAGCTTTTCGCCACGCTTCAAAATTTTAAAAATAAGCTTTTCGTTGTCACCACCTTGTTTGCTGCACAACAAATTGATGTTTTCAACACAAGGCGTTTCAATACGAGAAAAGCCGTATTTTTCGTAGGTTGATTGTATAACAGACATGAGTCTTTGTCTCATGCGATATTCGTTTGGTAAAAAGTCTCTCATTCCTTTGGTTGGTGTTTTAGAAAGCATTGGTACTCCTTTTATTTACTTTGTAAATAAATTTTGTTTGTTCATTATATTGTATCATATAAATTGTCAAATGAAAAGTAGAAAAACAAAAAAAGAGTTGCTTTTTTGCAACTCTGCGTCATTTTTGCGTTATTAAACTTTCAAAGTAGTCGTTTGGCGGGCTTTCCACATAGCAAACGTATGGCAAATTACTAGCATCACTTTGATACACCCTTACAGTTAGGCTTCTGGTTTGGGATACGTAGACTACACAATTTAGCACAAACGTATCAACGTATCCGACTTTGCTAATTTGCAAATTGACGGTATACCATTGACTAATTTGCGAATCGTATACGTTAGACAAAGTAGACAAATCAATTACCGGAGAAAGCCCGTTGTTATCCGTATTAAACTGCAACGATCCACTTAACACATTTACTTTTGCGTTGTGTATAGGTTGGCCGTCTAAATCGACAACGCAAACTCTAATTTTTGCATTACTTTGCTGGACAGGTTGTGTATCA
>JAZQUN010000061.1:0-15158 GCA_045631385.1 Clostridia bacterium | reverse complement strand
GGTTGTTGTGCAACCAAAGTAAGAAACTGTGTAGTTTACTGTGCCTACTGCCCAGTTTTCGTCTGTTGCAGGAAGCATAGATGCATCCAAATCAACAACTTCGCTGTCGCCTGTGCTGTAGTTTACACGAAGTTTACCACCCGCAAGGTCTAGATTTGCCAAACCATCACGATGGGTGTAGGTTGTCTTGGTTGGGTTGGTTTCTACTACGATGCTTGTAACTATCTTGTCGCTGACAACAATATCAAAGCTGAAAGCATAGCCCTTGTAGTTACCCTTAACAGTGTAGGTGCCTGCCGTTGTCATGTCGTAGGAGGTTGCGTCAATCATATCTGCCGTTACGTCTACTACTTCGGTTTCTTTGATGTCGTAGTTAGTTGTAACTTTTGCACCAGTAAGATTTAGCGTGCTACCCAATGTGTAGTTGAGCACTGTTGGTGCTGTAAAGGACTGGCTAGTGATGGTTGCTTCCATTGGTTTAGCGTCGGCTTCGTCCAAAACTACAAACTTGTGATAGTAGTTGTTACCACCGATAAACAATGCATAGATATCTACGTAGAAGGATGGGGTTGTTTCCCAATCTTTATGGCTGTACGATGCACCCAAAAGCATATCTCTAAAGGTCTTGCCTGTGGTGTAGCCTTGGGTGTATTCGCAAAATACAGGGGATACATTGTCGATTTTTTGGTTGGTGTAGCTACTGATGTTGCCATCGGCAAACCAGAAACGAAGTTGTGATGCATTGGAGTACCAGATGAACTTCATTTCGCCCTTTAGGTGTACAAGTTTGTAGATGTTGTCTTGACGGTTGCTTGCGCCTAACAACGACTTTAGTTGTGCTTGGCTTGTTACTTCTACTGCGTTGCTGTAATTGATTGGTGCTGTGTTGCCGCTGGACAAAACTGCAGTTGCTAGTTGCTTGCCACCGGTGTACTCGCCCCACAACTTTTGGCAGTCGCCACTTGGCGCTGTTGTGTCGCCGTCGATACCTACGTTGTTGGCTACAGATAGTACAAGTGGAACAACGATTTCGTCGCCGATTGCAAAGTCGTACTTCAATGTGTTGCTGAAGAAAGCGCCGCCCACTGTCAAATTGGAAGCAGAAACTACTTCGCCTGTAACTTTGTCTGCCAAAATTACTTCTACACGGGTAACAGTGCTTGTGATAGCAACAACAATACCGTTTACAAAGTACTGTGTACCAACTGTACCTTGCTTAAACTCGGATACGGAAATGGACTGGATGTTGTCGTTGAAGTCAAACTCGGCAACATAGTTGCAGTCGTAGTTGTCAACGCACATGTCAATTTCGACGTGCAATTTGTTTGCAGTAAGCTCAAATACGGTAAAGTCGTTGTCCTTTACGTTGTACCACTCGCTACTTGTGCCATCTGCGTAGTTTTCCTTCATCCAAATGTGCTTGGTTACGTCTGCTGTGCGAGTGTAGACAAAATCGGTGTCGTGCTTGAACTCCAATGGGATGTAAACGGACACGTCAAAGCTGAACTCGTAGCCTTGGTATACGCCTGTTACTGTGTAGTTGCCAGCAACGTTGAAGTTTGGCAAGGTTGATGCAACAAGCATATCTTCGGTAACGTCTACGGTTGTACCGCCAACAGTTACTTTACTACCTGTTAGGTTGATTTTGTTGCTACCTACTGGGTAAACCTTTTTGGCTGGACTTACAAATGCAGTTGGTGTTTCTTTTGCCAAAACTTCGATTTGGAAAGAGAACTCAAAACCGTTGTATTGGCCGGCAATTGTGTAAGTACCCGCTGTAGCCATATCTGGAATAGTGTTTGCTGCTAGCATGGACGCTGTCAAGTCAAAGTTTTCCGTTCCGCTTGGAGCGTAAACAGTAACTTTACCACCTGCTAGATTTAACGTATCGTTTACGTAATAGGTTGTTTGCGCTGGTGCAACAAAGGCATAGGAAGTTGGTACTTCCTTTACGGTGATAGCAAAGCTGAAAGCGAAATCTTCGTAGCTGCCTTGTACCGTAAACGTTCCTGCTGACGTAAAATCAGGGATTGTTGCCGCTTCTAGCATTGACGTTGTTAGCGCAACAGTTTGTGTGCTTTCGCCGTAAACCACAACGCTACCACCAGTTAGGTCGAGCGTGTCGCCTACGTAGTAAGTCGTCTTTGCTGGGCTTACAAAAGCCATGCTTGGTGGCAACTGTCCACAAGCAACAAGTGCTAGTGAAGCCACAACGACTACTGCTACAAGTAACAAAATTAACTTGTTTTTCATTGTTTGTCTCCTTGAATTTGCTATGCTTGTTAGCATGCTTGGATGGTTGATTTGCAAAACAACAAAACGTGCTTTGCGATGCTTTTTAATTATACTAATTAAAATTTGCTTTGTCAATAGCAAACCAAAAATTTGTAAAGTTTGTGTAAAAACAAATGCTCCCAACAAGTGTTGAGAGCATTTTGGTTGTATTTATTATGCTTGGTTGTTATCTGCAATCATCAAAGCTTCGTTGCCAGCACGGTTGATTACAACGTATGCTTGACCACTTGTCTTTTTGCTGTTCATCCATTGACGGTAGAACAACGTTGCAGGGTAGACGTTGAAACCATCTTGGTAGTGATCCCAGCTGTCACCAGAGTCAGCAAGCACAACGATGTCGTCGTAGATGTAATCTGGTGTACCCATGTTGTCGTAGCACATGATAGTTTCCCAGTGTCCGCCATGTGGGAACCAAGAAACTGCGATAGGTTGCTTTTTGCCAAGGTTGTCAACCGCAAACACTGCAAAGTCTTCGAAGGTCTTGAAAATAACGGCATCCATACCCTCACTTGTGGAATAACTTCTTCCTTCCACATTTACTGCACCAAGAGACATAAGCATATTTGCGTTACCAGTGGAGCTTGTACCTTTGTTGTAAACCTTTACGCCGTTGACAGATTCGTACTTGACTACCATTGCTGTTTCGTTGAATATGTCACGGTCGAAACCGTAGTACATTGTCATAGAAAACATTGCGCAAAGACCACAAGAAGATTTGTGAGTTTGGCTAAATCCACGGTAACCCGTTAGCGCCCAGCGTTGATTTTCGATGCTTTGCAAGTTGTAAGCATCTACAAACTTGTGGTAGTTGTGATATTGATCACGGAAGCCGTTGTATGGCGTTGCACTACCATACTTGCTGGTGTTGTAAGAGCCACCGTAACTGCCTGCTTCTAGCCAATCTTTACCTGGTGTTGTGCTGTTGCTTGTGTTGCTTTCACGGTTGCGGATGATGTGGTTTTCTGGCTTGGTTTGGACAAGTTCAGTTGTGTCCATATCCTTTAGAACACGCTCGATAGTAACTGGTTGTTTGGGATCAACTACTACTGCCTTGTACTTGTTGGATACTGTACCTAGTTGTGTCATGTCGTACCACCATCTTTCAAAACGACCTGCACCGCTGATAGCGTAGCCGTCTTGGTAGTGGTCAAAGTTGTCGTTTGCATCAGCAAAAATGATTACGTCGTCCGTTGCGTAGTCGTCTGTGCCAACGTTGTCAAAACCAATGATTAGTCTCCAACGGTTGTCCATGTTGTCTTGAGAGTGAACAAAGACCATCTTGCCTTCTGCCATACGAGGCTCGATCCAGGTACGGAATGCGCCGACCAGTTCTTGACGAGTGCCACCTGGAGAAACAAAAGTTTCTACAGTTGCATTGTAGCCCAATGCTTTCCACATATTTGCCAAACCTGTGTCTGATTCGCGAGAAGACAAAGTTGTGGAGTTTGCTTCTTCGTACTTGGCGATAAGCTCTAATTCGGTTTCGGTAGTAACTGTTTCGCCCCAGTAGTTTAGTACTGCAACAGAGTTAGCAATACCACTGTAACGTGTTGTTTGTTGGTAAGGAGCAAAACCTGTGTAGATGGTGCGCTCTGCTGTACCGTCAGCACGCTTGGTGGACTTCATGTTGTAGTAGTCGTTGATGGTGTAATATTGTGTGTTTGGTTGGTCGTACATGCCGTTTAGTGGAGCACCAATACCGTATTGACCACGGTTACGTGTGCCACCGTAGTTGCCGTTTGGGTCTACTAGCAAGTATTTGCCGTTGCCTGCAATTGTTAGCTCGCCGTTTTCGACAGGAGCAACAGGTGCAACATAGTTGGCATCAGCATCTTGACACTTTGTGCACACGCCGTCTACATAGACGTGAGCGCAACGAGTAGCTGTTTGACCGTCTGTGCTTGCTTGATACTTAACGTCAGTTTCACTACACAATTGGCATACGCCGTCTACATATTGGTGGGCGCATCCATCTGGTGTACAAGCAACCAAAACGCTTGTTACAAGCACTAAACACAAAATTAGTGATAATAATTTTTTCATGATAATTCTCCTATAAATAGGTATCAATTTGCAGCACGCTTAACTACGAAGTAGCCTTGCTTCATTGTGATACTTAAGTTGAACCATTGACGATAGAATTGTGTTGCAGCGTGAACGTTGAAACCATCTTGGTAGTGATCCCAAGTATCGCCAGAGTCAGCCATTACAACTACGTCGTCGTAGACGTAATCTGTGCCCATATCATCGTAACCAACGATAACTTCCCAGTGACCGCCACATGGTCTCCAAGATACTGCAACCGGTTGACCGATGCTTAAGTTTTGCTTAATGAATGCAATAAAGGATTCGTACGTTGGGAAATTTAATGAGCCTACGTCGTAATTTGCTTCCAAAACAGATCCTTCTGCTTCAAAGCCCATGTCTACAAGCATACCTGCAATAGACGTTGCGCTTGTGCCCTTGTTGTAAACCTTTGCACCTGTGAAGGACTCGTACTTTTTAACCAAAACTTCTTCGTTGTAAACTTCACGGTCGTAGCCGTAGTACATCAAGATAGAGAACAATGCGCATGGACCACAGGAAGACTTGTGTGTTTGTGTAAATCCGCGGTAGCCTGTCAAAAGCAAGCGTGAATCGGTGTTGCCCATGTTGTGGAAGTCGCTAAACTTGTGGTAGTTGCGATCCAAGCTGTCACGGATACCGTTTTGTTGAGCACCACTGCCGTACTTGGATTTGTCCATTGTGCCACCGTAACTGCCTTCTGGCAAGGTTTCGGTTTGTCCCCAGTTGCGATAAATGTTGTTTTCTGGAATGACTGCTTGAGCAATTTGTGTTGGGTCTTCACTACCCAAAATGCGATTGATGGTTGGCTCTTGCTTTGGCTCTACGATAACTGCCATATGCTTGTTAGTTACCTTTCCTGCTGCATCAGCCGCCAAGAACCATTGCTTAAATCTGCCTGCTGCAGAAATGGAGTAACCATCTTGGTAGTGGTCGTAGGTATCATATGGATCAGCAAAGATGACGATGTCGTCGTAGATCCAGTCTAGAGTGCCCATGTTGTCGTAACCAATGATAAGCTTCCAACGGTTATCTGTGTTGTCTTGGTGACGAACAAAAACCATCTTGCCTGCGTTTAGTAGTGGTTGCAACCAAACACGGAACTCTTCGATTTGGTCGGCGCGCGTCGTTGTTGTTTCGTTGTACTTTGTGTAACTTGCTGTGTAGCCTAGTGCTGTCCACAAGCCCACAAGACCTTCGCCTGTTGTGCCGTTGCCGTATACCGTCGTGCCGTTGATTTCTTCGTACTTGTTGACAAGCTCTACTTCGCTGTCAGTTGTAACCGTTTCGCCCCAGTAGTTTAGTACGGCGATCATACCTGCAATACCGCTGGAATCAGCCATTGTTTGTTGATATGGAGCAAAACCTGTGTAAATTGTGCGCTCTTCTTTACCATCTGCCATCTTGGTAGATTGCATGTGGTAGAAGTCGTTAATTGTGTAGTAGTCGGAGTTTTCTACGTCGTACTTGCCGTTTAGTGCTGCGCCTTCGCCGTACTTACCGCGATTTAGTGTGCCACCGTAGTTGCCGTTAGAATCTGCCAAAAGATACTTGCCGTTGCCCGCAATTGCCAACTCGCCTGTTTCTAATGCACCTGTTGGTGGCACATAGTTGGCATCGTTTGCTTGACAATTTTTACAAACGCCATCTACGTAAACGTGGGCGCAAGGGGTGGATTGACTACCACCCGTGCTTGCTTGATACTTGGAATCCTTTTCCGTACACAATTTGCATACGCCATCTACGTATTGGTGGGCACAGCCATCTGGTGTGCATGCTACCAAAACGCTTGTGATAAATACCAAGCACAAAATTAGAGAAAGTAGTTTTTTCATTGTCTATCTCCTTTATGCTCTTGGTAAAATCCAATCGCTTTGCAAAATTGTGAAGTGATGTCCTTTACTGTTACCACCTAGATACAACATGTAGAAATCGTTTGTTGTATCAGATGGAGAAGTGTTGAATTTGGTACTAGCATTTGTTAAATAAGTTTTGAAGTTTGATACGTTGTGCAAACTTACCTTCGCTACTGCATTGTTTACCTTCAAGTCTTTCATTGCATAAGAGTCCCCAAGGAACAAGTCGTAGTTTTTATCATCTACTGTTGCACCTGAATTGTCTTTGGAGGAACCAATGGCTCTCAATCCAACAAATTTGACATACTTGTAGTAATTTGTCTTGCTTGCCAAGAAATCTCTTAGTTGGTCTTGTGTGGTAATTACTGTAACGTCTTCGTCTGTCAATGCAATATTAACGCTATTGCCTGTAGACAAAAGTTTCATATTAGCATTCGCCATTCCACCATTTGCTGCGCGCAAGAAAATTTTGTCTTGCATGCCATAAGATGTTGTGTCTGACTTGGCCTTTTCTAATGTGACTTCAAATACAATTTCATCACCTACATTAAGCTTTTCTAATTTAAGGTTGTTGTATTTACCAACATAGGCTTCACCTACGCTCCATACACCAATTACAACATTGCTGTCCTTTTCTTTAATCAGAAGTTCTGCTGCTGCGTAAACGGAAACGGATTTAACAACAACGCCTGTCACTTCGTAAACTGTTGTAGCCTCTGTCGCAACTTCTGGCGTTTTTTGCAAAAGTTGACTAATTGTAAATGCTGTGTTTTCATAGGTGATTGCAAGAGTTGTTGTGCAACCATAGTATGTAACTGTGTAGTTTACTGTACCAATAGCCCAAGCTTCGTCTGTTGGTGGAAGCATAGAAGCATCCAAATCGATTACTTCGTATTCGCCATCTGTGTAGTTGATACGAATTTTACCACCTGTCAAGTCCAAGGTTGCTAGACCGTCACGGTGCGTGTAGGTTGTCTTGTTTGGGTTAGCTTCCATTACAATACCTGCTACTGCTCTGCTAGAAATTTGAACTTCGAAGCTGAACGTGAAACCTTCGTAGCTACCTGTTACTGTAAACGTGCCCGCAGTTGTAAAGGTTGGAATTGTGTTTGCATCTAGCATATCCACTGTTACTGGGATTGTTTGGCTATCCGCAATGTCGTATTCGCGAACAATTTGTGCACCAGCAAGATTTAGTGTATCACCCAATACGTATTGAGTTGCTGTAGGTGCTGTAAACGTTTGGTTTGTGATTTGTGGAGCAATGTCTGTTACGTCTTCGGTACGCAAGATTACAAATTCGTGGTAGTAACCGTTGCCGCCAATGTACATTGCGTAAATGTTTTTGTGTCTAACGTCTGGAGCTGTAAAGCTTGTGTTAGCCCAGTTTGCGTCGCCAAGAACTTGTTCGGAGAAAGTTGCGCCTGTTGTGTAAAGTTGAGAGCCATCACAGAAGCATGGGGATACACCGTCAATCTTTTGTCCGCTCAAATCCTTTACGTTAGCATCGCCAAACCAGAAACGTGCATGACGAGAGCTTGCGTACAAGGTAAACTTCATTTCGCCGGTAAGCTTAACGATTGTGTTTACGTTTGCTAGACGTGCAGATGCAGAGCCTAGGAAAGCTTTTAGTTCTGTTTGGTTTGTGATAACTGTAGCGTTGGAGTAATCCAAAACTTTTTGGTTGTTTTTAGAAACTACGGACAAGTAAGCAAACGTGCCGCCAAGATACTTGGCGTAAAGCTTGCCTGCTTCGGAAGATGCTGTAGATGTAACCAACGTTACTGGCAAGACAACTTCGTCGCCAACTTCTACGTCAATTTCCAAGTTTCTGCTGGATACTTTACCAGATACTGCAAGACCGCCTACGCCGATAACGTCGCCTGTTGTCTTATCTGCAATGATAACTTCGTCGTGATCCATAACTGTTGCAATGGCAATTACGATACCGTTTACAACGTATGTTTGTTGGTTATCTGGTGTGCTTGCTAGTAGTTGATTTACGCTGATAGCTGTTTCGTCAACTTCAAACACGTATTCGCCACCGTACGCTACGTTGTCGATTAGCATATCTACATTTACGTACAATTTGCCGTTTTCAATTTCGCAACGAGTAACGTCTGTTTGTCCCAATGCCGTCCACTCGGTTGCTGTACCGTCTGCGGCAACTTCTCTCATTTGTAAGTACTTGGATACGTCGTCACCACGAACGTATTTTACAGAGGTGTCAGCTTGGATTTCGATTGGAGAATATACCTTTACTGCAAATGTAAATTCGTTGCCTTGGTAGGTTACCTTTACGTTGTAGTCGCCTGCAACGTTGAAGTTTGGCAAGGTGCTTGGATCAAGCATATCTGCAGTAACTTCGACTGTTGTGCCGTCAATGTTTACGGATGCGCCTGTCAAATCAAGCTTGTTTGTGCCTAGTGGATAAACCTTTTTCGCTGGGCTTACAAAGTACTTGCTTGCTGGGATTTCCTTAACTTCTACGCTGAAGCTGAATTCAAACTCGTTGTAGCTACCCTTTACTGTATATGTGCCAGGTGTGGACATATTTGGCAAAGTGGAAGCATCCAACATATCCATTGTTACATTGTTAACAACGTCGCCATCTGCTTCGTATACGGTAACAGTTGAGCCTGTTAGGTCAAGTGTTTCGCCTACGTAATAAGTTGTTTTTGCTGGGCTTACAAATGCTACGCTTGGTGGCAATTGTCCGCACGCTACTAGTGCGAATGAAGCCAAAACAACTACTGCTACTAACAACACGATTGCTGTCTTTCTCATGGTTGATCTCCTTGTTTTTGCTTTGCGCTGTTGCGCTTTATTTTTGTTGGTCTAAGCACTACTTTTACAAGAAAATGCTTATTTTTTTATAATAAATTATAAAAGTACCTTAATTATACCATTTACAAAGCCAATGTCAATAGGGTTTGTAAAAAATGTGTAAAGAAAAGAGCCAATTTGTTGCTAAAATTGCGCCATTTTTGCCATGCAAATAAAAAAGCCCTATCTAGTGATAGGGCGGTTTTACTATAGGTGATTAGTTGTAAAGTTTTTCAAAGTTTTGTGGGTACTTTGCAAGTCCTTCTTCTACGGCTGCCTTTGCTACTGCACGCGCTACGGATTGGTGAGCGTTTTTGTCGTAGGCAACTGGCAAAACGTATTCGGTTGTAAGTTGATCGGCTGTTACGCAATTTGCAATGCCGTTAGCGGCTGCGATCATCATGCCTGTGCTTACCGTTGTTGCACCAACGTCTAGTGCGCCACGGAACAAACCTGGGAATACCAAAACGTTGTTGATTTGGTTTTTGTATTGAGATGCACCTGTACCAACGATAAATGCGCCGGCATCAAGGGCGTCTTGTGGGTTGATTTCTGGAACTGGGTTTGCACATACGAAAACAATTGCTTTATCTGCCATGGATGCAACCATATCTTTGCTTACGCAATTTGCAACGGATACGCCGATAAGTACGTCTGCTCCTACCAATGCATCAGCCAAAGTGCCTTGTTGCTTATCTAGGTTGGTTAGTTCGGCAATTTGTTGTTGGATAGGATTCATTTGTGGATTGCCTTGGTACAACAAACCGAAACGGTCGCACAAGCGAATATCCTTTACGCCAAGCTTTAGCAAAAACTTTGCAATGGCAATACCAGCCGAGCCTGCACCATTGATTACCACCTTGATGGAATCTAGTTGTTTGCCTGCTAGTTTCAACGCGTTGATTAGTGCGGCGGATACAACGATAGCTGTACCATGTTGGTCATCGTGGAAAACCGGGATGTTTAGCTCTTGCTTAAGTCTTGTTTCAATTTCGAAACAACGTGGTGCGGAGATATCTTCTAGGTTGATACCGCCAAACGAACCGGAAATTAGTTTGATGGTTTGGATGATTTCTTCGGTATCTTTGCTTTTGATACAAATTGGGAAAGCATCAACGTCGGCTAGCGCCTTAAACAATGCGCACTTGCCTTCCATTACCGGCATGCCTGCTTCGGGTCCAATGTCACCTAGACCAAGCACTGCTGTACCGTCGGTGATTACTGGTACGGTGTTCCATCTGCGTGTTAGGTGGAAGCTTTGCTCTACGTCGTTGTGGATTGCCATGCATGGCTCTGCTACGCCTGGTGTGTAGGCTAGGCACAACTCTTCTTTAGTGGATACTGGTACACGGCAAACCGTTTCTATTTTACCACGCCACTCTGCGTGCTTTTTAAGTGACTCTTCTCTGTAATTCATAAAAACATCTCCCTTACGAATTTTGTTCGTTGTTGAACTCTACCCTATTGTACGCCTACTGCCTAAATTTGTCAAGAGAGTTTGTAACTTATTTGGTTGGGTTTTCATATATTACTGTATGGCATTTGTAGAAAAAGTGAAAAAGGCATATTTTGTTGGCATTGGCGGAATTGGCATGAGTGCTTTGGCACTACATTTGTTACATCTAGGCGTGCAGGTATCGGGGAGTGACAAATGTTTGGACGGGTGTGCCGTGCTGCTACAACATGGTGCAAAAGTGTTTGTTGGGCACATCGAAAACAACCTGGATGACGACACTCAACTGGTTGTGTTTTCGCAAGCAATAGCTACCAACAACTGTGAAGTGCAAAAGGCGAAAAAACTAGGCATACCCGTTGTTAGCCGTGAGCAGTTGTTGGGGCAAATATTTAACAGTTACGACAGGCGCGTTGCCGTGTGTGGAACTCATGGAAAGACAACGGTTACCGCCATGATCGACTTTGTTTTGCGCAAATTGGGCGTGGAGCATACGTCGTTTGTGGGCGGTGTGGCGTGTGATAGCAACAGCAACTACACCTTTGGGAAGGGCATTGTCGTTGCCGAAGCGTGTGAGTACAAGAGGAGTTTTTTGAGTCTGTTTCCCAACCTTGCCGTTGCGCTCAACGTAGAGTACGACCATCCCGACTGCTTTGAAAATTTGGCTTGCGTAGAAGACACCTTTGACCAGTTTTTTGCAAAGCTTCCGCCACATGGGTTGTTGCTTGTGCATTGCAGTTTGCCACAAAAATTGCTTGTAGGCAAAAACTACGTATCCTTTGGCGATAGTAACTGCTACTATCACGCCCAATCAGTAGAGCAACTTGACGATGGCTACCAATTTGACTTTTGCAAGGGAGCTAGGCACTATCCCGTGCGACTGTTTGTCAAGGGAAAGCACAACGTAACAAATGCCGTGGCTGCTCTTGGTGCGTTGGACTGTCTTGGTGTAGACGTAGAAAAAGCGTGCTTGTGCTTGCAACAATTTTTGGGTGTGGGTAGACGGTGGAACGAACATAAAGTTGGCGGCATTACACTTGTAGAAGACTACGCCCACCACCCTACCGAGATAGCTGCAAGCATTTTGACGGCAACACAGATGGCAAAAGGTGCTAGACTGTTGGTGATGTTTCAGCCACACACGTATACACGTACTAAAGCATTGTGGAAAGAGTTTACCACTTGCTTTGCTGGTGCCGACTTGCTTGCAACGTTGCCGGTGTTTGCAGCGAGAGAGCAACCAATTGAAAACGTTACTTCGCAAAGATTACTTGACAAGGTTGTGGGCGTTGGACAAAAGGTGTATTTAGACAGTTTAGAAAGTGCAGCAGATTGGATAAAAAGCATTGCTCAACCTGGCGACGTTGTGTTGGTGCTGGGTGCAGGTGATATCAACAAAGTTTGCAGTATGGTTGAAAAATTGCATTAAAAAAGGCTTGGGATTTCCCAAGCCTTTGGTTTTTGTTGTAGGTTGTAACGCAATTACATATCTTCTTTGTTGCGCTTGATTTCTTCTACTTTGATTAGGTTTGTACCAACGTTTTTGCCTAGTGGTACGCCGGCTGTGATTACAATGTTGTCGCCCTTTTCTGCTACGCCCATGTTAACAACGGTGGACTCTGCGTGCAAAAACATTACGTCTGTGTTGTAGAAAGTGCAGCACATCTTTGGTGTTACGCCCCAGCTGGTTGCTAGTTGATGGTACACGCGTTTGTTTTGTGTAAATGCAACAATTGGGGATACAGGACGGAAACGCGATACCATACGTGCAGACAATCCACTTGCAGTGTAAACCACAATAGCCTTGGCCTTGATAGCAAATGATGCTGCTACCGTTGCGTGAGAAATAGCATCGGTGTTGCTTAGCATTTCGGCACTATTGCGTCTGTAGCTGTGTTGGAAGTCAATGTTCTTTTCTGCTTCCAAGGCAATTTTAGCCATTGTTGCAATGGTGTTTGGAGGGTTGATACCTACTGCACTTTCGGCCGAAAGCATTACGCAGCTGCTACCATCGGTTACTGCACTGGCAACGTCAACAATTTCCGCACGAGTTGGACGCAATTTTGTAATCATAGATTCCAACATTTCCGTTGCTGTTACTGCAAACTTACCCTTTGTGCGACTTTTTGTGATAAGCATCTTTTGGATAGCAGGAAGTCTTTCGTATGGAACTTCTACGCCAAGGTCACCACGGGCAACCATGATACCTTCGCTCTTTTCGATGATATCGTCAATATTGTTGATACCCATTTGGCTTTCGATCTTGCTGATGATTACCATATCTTTGCAACCTTTGGATGCAAGGTAATCTCTGATTTGTTGAACACAGTCGCCATCTTGAACAAAGCTTGCTGCAACAATTTCTGCATTGACGGATACGGCAAAGTCTAGGTCGCTTTTGTCAATATCTGTCAAGAATGGCAAATTTAGTTTGCAGTTTGGAGCAAACAAACTTTTGCGGTTGGACAAAGTGCCTGCGTTTAGTGCAACGGTGTGGATTTCGCCTTCTTTAATATCATTGATAGAAAAAGTCAACAAACCATCGTTTAGTAGCAAATTGTCGCCGATTTTCACGTCTTTGTAGAGTTGTTTGTAGGTGATAGAAACTTGACTTTCGTTACCAACTACGTCAGCAGAAGTAAACACAAATGGCATGCCTTCGGTTACTTCGATTTTGCCGTTTTCAAAAGTGCCGATACGTACTTCTGGGCCTTTTAGGTCAATCAAAATTGGTAGAGGGATGTCCAAATCTTCACGCACTTGCTTTACTGTGTTGATGCGTGCAAGATGATCTTCGTAACTGCCGTGGCTCATGTTGATACGAGCAACGTTCATTCCTGCCAAAGCCATTGCTTTGATTTGTTCGTAAGTGGAGCTGGATGGTCCAAGGGTACAAATAATTTTTGTCTTTCTCATAAATTCTCCTTATACGCTACGCGTTTTACATAATCTTTACATTTATAATACACCAAAATCGCCTTTTTGTAAACAATACAGCAGGGGATAGTATGTAAAAAAATAAAAAAGCCTTGAAAAAATCAAGGCCTAGTGGTTGCTGTTAGATTGTTACTATTTTGTAATGAACTTCAAATTCGTCGGCGTCAGCAACCTTTAGCAAGCGTTTGTCAAGACTGTCGAACGAGATTTTTTCGCCCACCATAAAGTCGACGTTGATGCTATCGGTAACCAACAAATTGATTGCATTAGGAAACTTGCCGCAACCGTTGTACACGCCAAAAAGAGTCAAGTGCTTGTTAGCAATTTGTGTGACGGAAATTTTACTTTCCTTACTGCCGTAACCAACCAAGCACACCTTTGCGTTGAATGCGGATACGCTGTAAACTTCGCGCATGTTGAAGCTACTATCAGAAAAATACACTACGCTTTTGCACATACGTGTACCTGTGATGACTTGTACTTCACGAGCAACGTCGTCGCACTCGTTTGTGTTGATGGTATAGTACACGTTTAGTGACTTGGCAAGTTGAATAATTTCGTTGCTGTTGCTGATTAGCACTGGCAATGCTTGGTAGTGAGATAGTAGTTGGGCAACTATCAAGCCTGCTTTGGTGGATGCAAATACCGCTACGTGCAGACCTGGTGTAATTTGCAAAGCGTCAACCACGTTTAGACAGGTTGCTACTGTTGGAACAAACAATGCGCGCTCTGTTGAAATAGAATCTGGCAATTTGTGCAAAATGGTTGATGGCAAATCTACAAAGTCTTGCAACAAGCCGTTGGCATTGACGCCTAGCTCTTGCATGGCTTCGCAATCGCGATAGTTTTGCTCTTGACAGTTTACACAAGCGTTGCAAGGAACGTATGGCTCGATTACGACACGATCCATTTTGTTGAGTAGCGCCTTGCTGCCAAAAGTTTCGGATACTACGCCTACGCCGTTGCGTCCCAAAACAAGCGAGCCCTTTTTGCCCAAGCCTGCTTCGTACATGTTGTACTCGGTGGTAGCAAACAAGACTTGCTCCATCTTTACCTTGACGTTTGTTTCTTCGGTAAGTACAGATGGCTCGTTTGTGACCATATTAAGTTGTTTAGGACCTATAAGTGTCCATGCTCTCATAAAAAGCTCCTTTCGTGTCAAAATGCATTGATTTTGATATGGTGTTTTTTTATTATATCAAAAAACATACAAAATTGCAAGTTGTTTTTGCAAAAGAGAAAATTTGAAAAATTTGTTAGCATTTGCTATGCAAAATTGATATCTGCAACACTACACTTAAACGACCATGATGCCAAATTGATTTGCAATGGATAAAAAAAAGCACTTACGTGATGTAAGTGCTTTTCTTCTTGGTGGGGAGTACAGGGCTCGAACCTGTGACCCCCTGCTTGTAAGGCAGATGCTCTCCCAACTGAGCTAACTCCCCATATGGTGACTCCTAGGGGAATCGAACCCCTGTTACCGCCGTGAAAGGGCGATGTCTTGACCGCTTGACCACGGGGCCACATATGCCAGACTTAAGAAAATGGTCGGAGTGAAGGGATTCGAACCCCCGACCCCATGCTCCCAAAGCACGTGCGCTACCAAGCTGCGCTACACTCCGATGGAAGACCTGCTCTCTCAAGCACGTGACTTATTATACACGACTCACCCTGATCTGTCAACTACTTTTTTTACTTTTTTAGTTGACATTGTTGACCGCTTT
>JAZQUN010000060.1:0-3851 GCA_045631385.1 Clostridia bacterium | reverse complement strand
CCCAGCAATGCTCTATCCATTGGCAGACCACGCCAACAAATCAAGCCCAACTACCCCAACAAATACACCCAACGCCAAAATAAAAGCGACAGATGAAAATCTGTCGTTTTTTTTGTGCAATGCAAATCTTTTTGTAAAAGTTGCCCAAAACTGTCATATTTAGTGTGGTACAATTAGTACAAAAAAAGGAGATTGCTTATATGACAATAGAAAAAGATGGCAAAACCTTTGCCGTAGCCGAAAGTTTGTATTCGTGGGCTGTGTGTAGATTGTTTGGTGGCACGCCGTTGCGCTGTAAGGTATCCAAAAGGCAATGTCCCAATTACCATGATTTGCAAAGCTTTGTGTTGACAAACCCCATTTTTTAGCATAAAAAAAGCCCTAGATACTAGGGCTTGTAATTATTTGTTGCAAAAATCTACTATTTGGGCAAACAATGCTTGGATAGGTAGTTGCTCTACCTTTTCTACCATGCCTTCGTCTACCAAATGGGCTGTTTCTAGGTGGATAGGTAGTTGGTATACTCCAGCAATATCGTTTTCCTTTGCAATTTGCTTGACGTTGCCTTCGCCGTAGATAAAGTGCTTTTTGTTGCACTCATCACACACAAAGTAGCTCATGTTTTCTACCAAAGCTACAACCGGAACGTTCATCTTTTTTGCCATGTTGATTGCTTTTTGTACAATCATACCAACAAGGTCTTGTGGCGTGGTTACCACAACAATTGCCTTGATAGGCAACTCCTTGTAGATGGTAAGTGGTACGTCGCCTGTTCCTGGGGGCATATCTACAAACATGTAGTCAACGTCTTCCCACACCACGTCGGTGTAGAACTGCTTTGCACAGTTACCTATCATTGAGCCACGCCAAACAACAGGGTCGGTTGGGTTTTCCGTAAGGAAGTTGAGCGACATTGTCTTTATGCCGGTAGCAGTAGTTACAGGGATTATGCCTTCTGCTGTGCCGTATGCCTTTTGGTCAAGTCCGAAGTTGTGCGGGATGCTTGGGCCGGTGATATCTGCATCAAGCACGGCTGTTTTGTAGCCTGCCCTTTGGCTGTACACGGCAAGCATGCTGGTAACAAGGCTTTTGCCTACGCCACCCTTACCGCTTACTACGGCAATTACGTTTTTGATATTGCTATTTACATTTGTTGCAATTGTACTTTGATTGCATTGTGAAGCACAGTTTTTGCAATCGTGGTTACAAGAACTCATCAGTTTTATTCTCCTTTATTGTAGTAAACTTGCAATTTGCCCGTTACTACTTGACAATTTAGTGTTTGTGTTTGTTGGACTTCGCCGTCAATTTCCGTTTTGCCGTCATCTAGTATTTGCAGCGTTACCTTTTCTGTCAAAAAGTGTTGAACGCAAGGCAAAGATAGATGTTTGCCTTTCAAAAACTTAAGCAATGCTGTCAAAACTTTGCGTCTTGGCAACTCGTTGATTATTACAACGTTGAGCTTGCCATCTTGTACGTCGGATAGTGGTGATACAGGCATACCGCCACCGATGCAAGTGCCATTGCCAATTGCCACCATAAAAATAGAAGTTTCTATTTGTTGATCGTCGGTTGTGATAATTGCCTTGTGAAACTTAAGCTTGATAAGTACCGATAGCAACGCCAAGTAGTACTTAATTTTGCCATGGAAGTGTTTCATTTCGGCATATTTTACTAGGGTGTCAACGTCCATGCCAGCGCCAGCACAGTTTAGTGCGCGCTTGTCGTCAATTTGGATAAAATCCACATACGAAGTGTCGCCACGCAAAATTGTTTGTACGGCTTGGTCAACGTCGGATGATAGTGTGGTTGCACGCACAAAGTCGTTGCCTGTACCACAAGGAACAAGACCAACCTTTACGTTGTCAAAGCAAACAATACCGTTTAGAACTTCGTTGAAAGTACCATCACCGCCCAATACAACAAGGTTGCAGTTGCCATTTTGCGTAAGTTGATTAGCAAGCTCGACGGCGTGTCCTGGGTATTGTGTTTGATGGATGGTGTAAGGCACGTTTTGAGCAGCAAAAAGTTGCTCGACTCTTTTTAGTGCTTTGGTGGATTTAGTTTTGCCCGAAGTGGGATTGAATATAATATCAAACATGATTTCACCCTAAACTAAATTATAAATTCTTTTTGTAAATTAGTCAATAGCAATAGATGTTTTTTTACTTAAAATTTGCATGTTGACGGCAAACCATTTTTGATGTAAAATAGTATAAAAGGAGAGTGTCTATGAACAAAAAACCTGTAGTTGCCATTATGTACGACTTTGACAAAACTTTGTCTGTAAAAGATATGCAAGAGTATTCCTTCATCCCTAGCCTCAACATGACGGCAAAGGAGTTTTGGACACAGTCGGACGAACTTGCCTACCAAAATGAAATGGATTACATCCTAGCCTACATGTTGCTTACCGTACAAAAGGCAAAGGCGGACGGCGTAGACGTATCGCGCAACGCTCTTAAAAAGCACGGTGAAATGGTGCAGTTTAACAAGGGTGTGGAAGAGTGGTTTGACCGCATCAACGCCTTTGGCGAAAGCTTGGGACTAGACGTAAGACACTACGTAATTTCGTGCGGGCTAAAGCCAATGATCGAAGGCACTAAAATTGGCGACAAATTTGCCAACATTTTTGCGTGCGACTTTATTTATGACGAGCAAGGCAACCCAATGTGGCCATCAATGGCTATCAACTACACCAGCAAGGTGCAATTTTTGTACCGTATCAACAAGGGTGTAGAAAACGTTGCCGAGCACCACAAACTAAACATGCGCACACCGTCCAACCAACGCGCTGTGTACTTTAGCAATATGATTTACGTAGGCGACGGCTTGACTGACGTGCCAAGCATGAAGCTTACTCGTCTAAACGGTGGTTACTCTATCGGTGTATACCAAAACAGCGAAGACAGTAGATACCTTGTTGACGAAGATCGTGTAGACTTTTACGTCAAGGCTGATTACAGCGAAGGGAGTGAAATGGACAGTACGATGAAAGCCATCTTGCAAAAGATATCTGCATCCAATACACTACATACGTTGCCAACCTTTTTGCCATCGGATAGAAAAGAGTTTAGCAAAAAATAACCAATAAGGAAAAACTATGCCACTACACATAATTAGAGATGATATCACCCATATGAATTGCGATGCCATTGTCAACGCAGCATGCCCCACGCTACTAGGCGGTGGGGGAGTTGATGGTGCAATCCACGCTGCAGCAGGCAGTCAACTGCTTGATGAGTGCAAGACTTTGGGTGGTTGCCAAACTGGTCAGGCAAAGCTTACCAAGGGATACAACCTGCCTGCAACCTACGTCATCCACACGGTTGGACCTATCTGGCAAGGCGGACAAAATGGCGAAAGAGATTTGCTTGCTAGTTGCTACACAAATTCGCTAGCGTTGGCAAAGCAAAACGACTGCCAAACGGTTGCCTTTCCGTTGATATCGTCGGGCGCATACGGTTACCCCGCAGATAAGGCAATGGCTGTTGCTAGGGATGCTATCACCAGCTTTTTAGAAGACAACGAAATGATGGTGTACTTGGTTGTTTTTGACAAGACCAGCTACCAAATCAGCCAAGAGCTGTTTGACGAAGTATCGGAGTTTATTGACGACAACTACGCAAGCAGTAAACATATGGCTAGGGAGCGTCGCTTGCGAGAAGTACATTGCATGAGCATGATGAGGGTAGAGCAGGCAAGCATTTGCGCATCGTCACGTGCAAGGTCTTCGCTGCAAGAAATGCTGTTGCGGCTAGACGATACCTTTGCAGTAACCCTACTCAAACTGATTGATGCCAAAGGCATGCAAGACACCGAGTGTTAAAGTCGGAGGCCAAGCGGTCTTA
>JAZQUN010000059.1:0-5840 GCA_045631385.1 Clostridia bacterium | reverse complement strand
CCACGCCAAAAGTTACCGCCACCCACTACTACGCCAACTTGTACGCCTTGGCTAACGATGCTTTTGATTTGCTTAGCCAAAACCAACAAACTTTCTTCGGAAATACCAAAGTGCTTTTCTCCTGCAAGGCTTTCGCCACTTACTTTCAACAATACACGGTTGTACTTAATCATTTTATCACCCTTAAAAAATGGGGACAATACGTATAAATATTGTCCCCAAATGCTCGTAAAATAAACTTATTTAATGCTGTTCAATTGTTGAGCAATTTCGTCGACAAAGTTGTCTACGCGCTTTTCGATACCTTCACCCATTTCGAAGCGTACAAACTTAACAACTTCTACGGATGTGCCAACGTTTTTAGCGCATTGTTCAACTACTTTCTTAACGGTTAGTTCACCGTCACGAACGTATTCTTGTTCCAACAAGCAAACTTCTTTGTAGTACTTGTTGATACGACCAGTAACCATCTTTTCAACTACTGCAGCTGGTTTACCTTCGTTCAAAGCTTGAGCTGTCAAAATTTCTTTTTCAGCAGCAAGTTTTGCAGGATCAACGTCAGCAATAGCCAAGAATTGTGGTTTAGCAGCAGCAATTTGCATGCAAACGTTTCTGCCAAGTTCGTTCAAAGCAGCAGTATCAGCAGCTTCGGAAGCAATTTCTACCAAAACACCAATCTTACCACCCATGTGAACGTAGCTAGAAACAACACCAGTTTCTACAGCAAATCTAGCAAATCTTCTGAAAGAAATTTTTTCACCGATAGATGCAACAGCTTCGCCAATTACTTCGTTAACAGTCTTGGATGTATCTTCAACAAAAGCTTCTGTAAGCAATTCTTCAACAGTTGTAGCGTTAGAAGCAGCAACTTGCTTAGCAAAGCTATCAACCAATGCAACAAACTTGTCACCACGAGCAACGAAGTCTGTTTCACAGTTTACTTCCAAAACAACACCAACTTTTTGGTCTTCAGAAACCCAGCATTGAACTAGACCTTCTGCAGCGATACGGTCAGCCTTTTTAGCAGCTGTAGCCATACCCTTTTCACGCAAGAACTTAACAGCTTCTTCAAAGTCACCATCAGTAGCGATCAAAGCCTTTTTGCAGTCCATCATACCAACGCCTGTTTGTTCACGCAATTTCATTACGTCTTTATTAGTAAAATTCATACGAGTTCTCCTTATGAAATTATTCAGCTGTTTTTTCTTCTGTTTCTTCTTCTACAGAAAGAACGATACCTTCTTTTGCTTCGATTACTGCGCTAGCAATAATGGAAGAAATTACTTTAACTGCGCCGATAGCGTCGTCGTTACCTGGGATAACTACGTCAACTTCGTCTGGGTCACAGTTTGTATCAACGATAGCAACGATAGGGATATTTAGTGCATGTGCTTCTGCAATTGCAATAGATTCTTTCTTAGGGTCTACTACAAACATGCAACCAGGCATACCTTTCATGTCCTTGATACCGCCAAGGTTAGCTTGCAACTTATCTCTTTCTTCAATAAGTTTAGCAACTTCCTTCTTTGGCAACAAATCAAATTCACCAAGTTTTTCCATTTGGTTGATTTTGTTCATTTTCTCAATACGAGACTTAATTGTTTTGTAGTTTGTCAATGTACCACCAAGCCAACGGTTGTTGATGTAGAACATACCGCATCTTTCAGCTTCGGATTTGATAGCTGCTTGAGCTTGCTTTTTAGTACCAACAAACAAAACAGGCTTACCAGCAGCAGCGATATCGCGAACAAATTTGTAAGCTTCCTCTGCTTGTGTAACTGTTTGTTGCAAGTCAATGATATGAATATCATTTCTTGCTGCATAGATGTACTTCTTCATCTTTGGGTTCCATCTTCTAGTTTGGTGTCCAAAGTGAACACCAGCTTCTAGAAGTTGTTTCAATGAAACAACTGCCATTTTTCTTTTTCTCCTTTTTGATTTTTATTGTTTTTAACCTCTTTGTGTTGTAAATTCGCACCTCAACCGTCCGAAGAACATACGGCACAAAGGCGCAATGAACACAAATGCGCATTAAACCTGTTCAATTATATCACAAACAAAGTAAATATGCAACCAAATTGCATAAAAAACATGCATAAATATATATATAATATACTTACACACACCTGTCAATACATTTAGACACAAATATATGCAAACAATCTAGATTAATTATCCCTTTTACTTCCAAAGAAAAACAACGCAACCGTGCCTGGACCAGAGTGACAACCGATTGTCGAGCCGATGTAGTTAACAACAATTTTTCCACGAGTAAACGGAAAACTTTCTTCGACCAAATTTTTGACTGCAACAGCATCCTCGATGCAATTCGAGTGCGAAATATACACCTTTTGGTCGTAATTTTGACCACAATCAGCAAATTCCTTCATTTTCTCTACTATTGCTTTTATTACAGCCTTTTTACCCTTTACCTTTTTGCGTGGTACAAGTTTGCCATTGACATCAACGTTTAACAGCGGACAAATTTTCAGCAATGTCCCAAACCACCCACTAACCTTAGAAATTCTGCCACCACGAGCATAAAATGTTAGGTCCGTAGAAAAAAACCAATGATGAACCTTAAGTTTGTTTTCTTCAGCCCAAGCATAAGCCTGCTGAATATCAACTTGATTATCTCTTAGTTGGCAAAGCTTGTCAACCAACAAACCATAGCCAGCAGACGCACCTAAACTATCAACCACGTAAACCAATTTTTCACCTAACTCATCGTTTAAGTGCTGTGCCGCAATATTTGCAGAGTTCGCCGAGCCCGACAAACCGCCTGAAAGAGTAACGTGCAAGATTGGCAAACCTTTTCTTAACAATTTGTTAAAATACTCAATATATTCACTAATATTTACCTGCGTAGTTTTTGTGTCAGCGCCATCGGCCATTGCTTGATAAAATTCGTCGTAAGAAATCGTCTTACCTAAATCATCAATCATTTCTTCGTTTCCTAAAATTAAATGGAAAGGTATATAAGGTATATTGTTTTCTTGTAAATACTCGCTGGTCAAATCAGCAGGGGAACAGCAACTTAGAATAAATTTCATAACTCACCTCGATTAAAATTTTCTTCAGCATACTTTTTTTACCGAATTTTTGCAAGGGAATATGATTTTTTTAATTCTACACTTTGTTTTTACATTTCGCATTAAAAGCGAACTGCCCACTTTTTACCATTTTTAAGGCTAAAAAGTTGTGTTTTGGCGGTTTTTGTGATAAAATTATCACATGGACGAAAGAGATATCATTGCAAAAAACATAACGCTATACAGAAAAAAATTAGGGTTATCACAACTAGAACTTGCAGAAAAAATTCAATATTCTAACAAAAATATTTCCAAGTGGGAAAACGGTGAAGCAATTCCGAATATATTTACTCTTAAACAGCTTGCTAATGTTTTCAACATCACGGTTGATCAACTTGTAACAGATCAAGAAGCAATTATGACTGATACCGAAAAGGAAAAACCACAAAGAAAACGACTTATTTTCAGTAAACTCTTGTGGCTTCTTTTATCAAATGCTATTTTGCTAGTATGCGCCTGCATAACAATCTACATTTTCAGCATATTGCAAATTACATGCTTCAACAAATGGTTGTTTTTAATTTACATATTGCCACTTTCAGCACTATCTGTTTTTATTTTTGTTGCATGTGTCAAAAACAAAGTTGATATATTATCAATTTCAATTGCAGGTTGGCTCACAGCACTCAGCCTATACGCAACGCTACAACATGTTGACGGAATCGGATACATATTCCTACTTATGTGCGGCTTACAAGTTTTGCTACTCATGATGATGCTTGTTATCAATCACCATATAAAATTTAAATCAAGAAAACAAAAAGACTAACGAAATTTCGTTAGTCTTTTTTAGTTAGAAAATCTTATTGAAAATTAATAAGCAACTATTTCATGGATTAGTGGCAATCACAGTCGCAATCGTCGTGTTCGCAACCACAGTCACAACCACCTTGTTCAATTTCTTTCATAAGTAGGTTGTAAAGAGTTTCGTACAATTCGTCTTCAACTGGGAACAAATTGTCCAAGCCTTCTTCTTCGCTTGATTCAAGTTCGTAAATTTCAAGAACGTCAAGGTCTTCGCCTTCTGCAGCTTGCAAATAAACGTATTCCTTGCCTTCGTATTCCATTGTTGTAATGTAGTGGAAAGCAATTTGATTTCCGTTTTCGTCTTCCAACATTACTACTTCTTCTTCATGACTGTGTTCTTCACAACCACAGTTACAGTTTTTGATTTCATCACACATAGTTAGCCTCCCTTTGTCCAAATAGGACCAGTAATTTTTGCACCACAAGGGTGCTATCTACACAAACTAGCGTTTGTAATAGTCTAAATAGTTTTGCAAAATGATAGTAGCCGCTACTTTGTCTATTACCTTTTTGCGATCTTCACGTCTCACGTTACCTTCGATAAGTACGCGCTCTGCGGATACAGACGTTAGTCTTTCGTCGATAAACTTTACTTCAATACCACTTTGACGTTGTACTTCTTCAGCAAATTCACGGGTTTTTTCCGTTTGCAAAGTTTCTTCGCCGCGCATATTTTTTGGCAATCCGGATACTATCAAGGATACCTCTCTTTGCTTGCACAAATCAACAATGTATCCAACGTCTTTATCCAAATCACCCTTACGCTTATATGTTTCTAAAGGGTTAGCAATAATCCCCATTATATCCGAAACAGCTATTCCTATCCTAACGTCACCGATATCCAGTGCTAATATTCTTCCCATATTCTAATTGTACCACACTTAAACAAAAATTGCTAGAGTTTTTTTGCAAGAATGCAAAAAATGTAACACGATGGTTACATTTTTGACTTACTACATCTTTGCTGATTTAAGTTTGCTTTTACCCTTTTCTACAAGCTGTTTAACCTGTTTACTTTCACTCAAAGCGTATCCTAAAATCATGCCGACAGCAAGCCCAACAAGTAATTTTTTCATATTGCTATACCCCCTTTTACAAGTAGTTTTAGCAATACTACAAATTTAATGCAAATTACTTACCTTGCTTTGAGTAATAGTCTTCAATTGCTTTTTTGATGGCTTCTTCTGCCAATACCGAGCAGTGAATCTTTTGTGGTGGCAAGCCTTCTAGTTCTTCTACTACTTTAGCATTTGTTAGTTGTAAAGCTTGATCCAAAGTCATACCTTTAACCATTTCTGTTGCAGTCGAGCTTGTTGCAATAGCAGCTGTGCAACCAAATGTTTGAAATTTTGCATCAACAATAACGTTGTCTTCTACCTTGATGGTAATTTTCATAATATCGCCACAAGCAGCGTTTCCAACCATACCTTCGCCGTCAGCATTTTCAATTACACCAACGTTTTTAGGATTAGCAAATGCTTGCATTACTTTTTCGTTATACATTAAATTTTTCTCCTTCTTTCAAATTAAACAAAGGTGACATCGCGCGCAACTTTGCAATAGATTCCTTAAGTTTATCTACAGTGTAATCAACTTCTTCCATAGTATTGTCCTTACCGAATGAAAAACGGATAGAGCCGTGCGCAACTTCGATAGGTACACCAATAGCAAGCAAAACGTGAGATGGATCAAGCGAGCCAGACGAACATGCAGAACCGCTAGAAACAGCAATTCCGTTGATATCTAGTAGCATCAAAATACCTTCACCTTCGATAAACTCAAATGAAAAGTTTGCTACGCTAGGAATACGTTTTTCTACGTTACCGTTAAGTCTAACGTATGGGATTTCAGCAAGAACGCGTTTTTCAAAGTGATCACGCAGACTTGCAATATACGCATTGTTTTCTTGCATTTCTTCTACTGCAATTTCTAGCGCCTTTG
>JAZQUN010000058.1:0-9460 GCA_045631385.1 Clostridia bacterium | reverse complement strand
CTCCGACTTCAACAAAAAAGGGCTAACTTGCGTTAGTCCTTTTTATGTTTGTTATTAGTTTCTTTTTGTTTTGAACAAGTATTTAACTACGATAACAATTAGCAATGCTGCAACTAGCAAAGCACTTGTGATAATGGATACCAACAATGCCCAGTCAGTATTAGATGTAGCATCGTCAACGTCATCTTCGCCAGCATCTTCCATTTCTTCAACTGGTTCTAGGATGTCAGTTGTACGTTCGTCAGCAACAACGATGTTGTCGTTTTCAGCAACGGCTGTTGCAATTTCATCCCAGTCTTCGTAACCAGCAGTAGCAGTGTAAGTCATTTCTGCTGCAAGTGTTTCGTCCATTACCCATTCGCCGTCATCGTTTTTGCTGTAGATTTCGTCGGATGTGTTGTCACGAACGTAGCTACCGATAGAAGATTGCAATGCTTGGTCAAAGTAAACTGTACCAAGAGATGTGCCTTCTGTTTCTACTGCATCAATCTTACCGTTGAACAATGCCAACTTAAGTGTAGCAGAGGAGTCGCCTGTAGCAACTACTAGGTAGTATCTAACCCAACCGTTACCAACACTTTGCATCAAGAACTTGCCGTCGTCAAGGCTAGCTTGAGAGTTGCATGCAATTTCTAGATATTTTGCATATGTGCCGTTTTCTGTTTGTTTTAGTAGGTAAACGTATGGTGTTGCACCAGCATCTGCCTTGGCAAGTACAGAGAACACTGTAACGCTGTTAGCACCAACAGAAATTGGAGAAGATAGGTAACCAAATGCTGTAGCTGTGTTGTTTGTGATTTTCAAAACTGCTTTTTGGCTGTCGTCTGGAGTAGGAGCATTGCTGCTGTTAAACTCGATACCACTTGTTACGCTGTTTACACCATTTGCAACAGTAACTTGTGTTTCGTTACCTGTCAAGTAGATGGAAGAAGAACCTGCGTAAACTGGTGTCCAGCTTGTTGGTGTGTGCAATGCATCTTGATAGTTGCTGTTTGTTACAGCGCTACCAAACGAACCGTTTGTGATAGCAGATGTAGCTGTTGTTTTGTTTAGAGAAAGCTTGGATACGTATGTACCTGTGGATACAGCGTTGTATTCAGCTAGGTACAATGTTTCTACTACTGGAGTAGTAACCAAAACACTACCGTTAGGGATCATGTTGGAGTGAGCTGGGTAACCGTTTTTGTCACCGAAGTAAACAGAAATGGAAACAGTCTTGTCGTCTACGTCAGCAGGACTGATGTAGAAGTGGTATTGAGCCCAACCGTTGTTGTCGTCCTTTTCGATCTTTGTAGATGTTTGAACTGTTGTAAATTTAGCAGTTGTTTCTGTGCCATCAGCGTAGTTTAGATAGATGTTAGCGTGTGGCAATACAGAGTTGTTTTCTGCAATTACGCGAATCCAGAAGCTTACGTGATATTGAATACCAAGAGAACCTTTGGAAATTGTTAGGTTGTTGGATTTCAATTCTACAGCGTTTGCGTTTGTACCATCGTTACCGATCTTTGTGTAAACTTCGCCTGCAGCTAGGTCAAATGGAGCGATGTTGTTGGACATTGCAAGATATTCGTCGTTGGTAACTGTTGTTGTGCCGTTAGCCCATGCAAGTTGGCTTGTGCTTGTAGCAACGTTGTCTCTTTCGATAGTGTAAGCAGTTGTACCATCGTCGTTGTGCAATCTGTAGTCGTTAGATGTAACCTTTTCGTATTCGATGTTATCTACAAATACAGTACCAGTAGCGGAGTTGTTGTTGTAGATATCACCAAGACCGATGTTGAAGTAAACAGTCTTGGAAGAAGATGTTTGGTTAAATACGTACAAATCAATTTGTTGCCAATCTGTTGTGCCAGTGATGTAGTTTGTTTGTGTTTCTACACCAACGTTAGCGTACCAGTATTGTACGCCACTTGTGGATTGGGACAATGCGTTGGAACCGCTTTTAACAATAGCAAATACGCCACCGTTACCAGCTACGTCAACTGTCTTTACCCAGAAGCTGATTTTTACAGAAGTAGTAGAAGCAATAGAGAAGCTTTGAGAGTAGATACTTGCTGTGTAAGCTGTCTTGTTGCTGATCATGTAAACGTAATCGTCTTCGTCAGTTGCTTGTGCTTTACCTGGGTTAGCAAGACCTTGTACGCCAAATGTAGCAACGTCGGATTGAACAGTTGTCCACTCTTCGCTATCAACGGATACAACACCCATTACAGTTTCGTTACTTGTAGAAATTTCTGTAAAGCCTTGTGTAGATCCAGTTGGTGCTTTGTATGTGTACTTTGTCCAGTTGGATGCAGACTTTGGATAGGATGTAGCATTTTCCTTAACAAATTGGAAGTCACCGTTTTTGATTGTTGCAGACGAAGATGCTTGTGTTTGGTTGTTTGTGCCAGCAACAGACTTGTCTGGTGTGTTCCACAAAGCAATGATTAGAGAGCCTGCAATGATTGCTGCTGTGATGATGCAAATAACAACAATTGTCCAAACCTTTTTGTTTTGGATGTTAGCTGTTGCTACTGCAGTTGTGTTTTTTTGTTTGCTCATAGTTATTTAATACCTTTAAGTTTTAATACTCGTACGCTTAAATACATACATAATGGTATTTTAGTACAAACTAAAAAAAAAAGCAACCAAATAGGCCTAATTTTTGCAAAAAACAGCGTCAAATTTGGTTGTTTGGGGAGAAAATATGCTAAAAAAATTGGCTTTAGTGCTTGGCGGCGTTTTTGCAGGCTTCATAAACGGATTTTTGGGCGGTGGCGGTGGAGTAGTGATAGTGTCGCTTTTGCTAACCGTAATCAAGCTTGATCAAAAAAAATCTCAAGCCACAGCACTGCTGATAATACTGCCGTTGACGGTTGTTTCGGCAGTTGTATATTTCATATACGGAAACGTAGACTGGCAGACCGTTTTGTACACAACTGCAGGTGTTGTTGGTGGTGGAATAGTCGGCGCGTTGCTACTAAAAAAGCTTAACGGCAACGCTGTCAAAATGATTTTTGCATTGCTGCTAATTTTGGGTGGCATCAAGATGTTTTTCTAGGTAAACGTTATGGTTTTTTTGTTGATTTTAGTAGGTTTTTTAGCAGGAGTAATAGGCGGAATGGGTATGGGAGGCGGAACTATCCTTGTGCCACTGCTATCCTTTTTGGATTTGGGACAAAAAAGTATTCAGGCAACCAACCTTATATCTTTTTTGCCAATGTGCGTGGTGGCGTTGTTGTTTCACAACAAAAACAACCTTATTTGCAAAAAACACGTAGGGTGGGTAATTGTCCCTGCAGTACTGTTTAGCGTGCTTGGAGCATTGCTTGGACAGTACGTCAACAACGATACGCTTAGGTTTTGCTTTGGTATCTTTTTAGTTTTGGTGGGCTTGTGGCAGTTGTTTGTAAGCATCAAGTTTGCAGTGATGCAAGCTCGCAAAAGACGGCACAAACTGGTTGCAAAAAACTTGCCTAAACGCAAGTAGTAGGCTAATCTTTGTTGAAGTTTGCTTTAAGTTTTTGTATTGCTTTGGTTTCTATCCTAGATACGTAGCTGCGGCTGATACCCAGCAAGTTTGCTGTTTCTAGCTGTGTCAATGGAGCATTTCCTGTCAAGCCAAAGCGCATCAATATTATTTGTTTTTCACGCTTGTTTAGATGTTTGCAAACCAGTTTGAGCAGGTTTTCCTTAAGCACGTTTAACTCCACTTGTCTAAACATATCCATATCGCTGGGCAATATATCCATAAGGGTGTATTCGTTGCCGTCGCCATCTACGCCAAGTTGCTCTTGCAAGTATACGGTGTTTTTGTATCGCTTGTTACTGCGCAAGCTCATCAAGATTTCGTTTTCGATGCACCGTGCAAGATAGGTTGCCAGGTTGCTGCCACGCTTGGAGCAAAATGTTTCTACGCCCTTGATAAGACCGATAGAACCAATGGAAATCAAGTCGTCAAGGTCGTTGCCCACAGCGTACTTTTTTGCAACGTGAGCAACAAGTCGCATGTTGTGGCAGATAAGCATTTCTCTTGCGTTGGAATCACCCTTTGCAAGAAGCTCAATGTAGTGAGCTTCATCTTTGGGCGAAAGCGGTTGAGCGTAACTGTCTGTTTCGAAGTAGCCCGTTGCAAAAAACAGCCTTTTTATAAATTGAATAAACGAAAAGAACACAAAAAACTCCTTTTTGGCTACAATATGCAACAAAAAGTGCTTTTAATATCAACTGCTTGACCGTTTTTGCTACCAGTTGGTTGACAAATGCGTGCAATTGTACTACAATACCACTCAAGAGACAGCCAGATGATTGCGGGGACACTTGTTTGTCCACGAGGAAAGTCCGAGCACCACAGAGCAAGAGTGCAGGGTAACTCCCTGTGAAGGCGACTTTAAGGAAAGTGCAACAGAAATAAACCGCTTTGAAAAAAGCAAGGGTGGAAATGTAGTGTAAGAGACTACAAACGCAATGGCGACTTTGCGTTCATGTAAACCCCACTCGGTGCAAGAAATGAGATCAAATACCTGCTCGGTATCTCGACATATTCGCTGGAGGCTGTTGGTAACAACAGTCGTAGATAGATAATCATCAAATACAGAACTCGGCTTACAGACTGTACTCTTATTTTATTTCGGGGACGAAAGGTAACACCTTTTTTCCCCGTTTTTTCTTTTAATGCCGTCTAACAGTTGTCTAGCGTGCAAAATTGTGGTATCATTTGGGTATGAAATGTAATCTTTGTCCGCGCAACTGCAACGTGGATAGAACAACTAAACAAGGCTTTTGCAACAGTCCCAGTCTAGCAAACGTCTACCGTGTAGGCAAACACAACTGGGAAGAGCCCTGTATATCAGGTACAAAGGGCAGTGGTACCGTGTTTTTTGGTGGATGCAACCTTCGTTGCAGATTTTGCCAAAACTACCAAATATCTCGTGACGGCAGTGGCGTGTTGATGGACGACAACCAACTAGCCGATTTGTTTTTGCGTGTGGCTGATAGTGGCGTTGCCAACGTCAATTTGGTTACTCCACAGCACTACAGCGACACTATTGCAAGGGCGCTAGCAAAGGTCAAGCACAAGTTGGCTGTTCCTGTGGTTTACAACACCAACAGCTACGAAAGTGTGGGGGCGTTGGTTAATTTAGACGGTCTAATTGACGTTTATTTGCCCGATATCAAGTTTTGCGACAGCAAATTGTCGGCAAATTTGTGCGGTGCTGCCAACTACTTTGACGTGGCAAGCAAGGCTCTTTTAGAAATGCTTCGCCAACAGCCACAAACGATATTCGACGACGACGGCATTGTCAACAAAGGCGTAGTAGTAAGACACTTGGTACTACCCGGTCACGTGGAAGATAGCAAATGTGTGCTAGACTTTTTGGCAAGTGTAAACAAGGATATCTACGTCAGCGTTATGTCGCAATTTTTTGTGGCGCAACACGACGACAAATACAACGAACTCAACCGCAAACTTACCCAGCGTGAGTACGACAACGTTATCGATTACTTTTTCAACGTTGGTTTGCACAACGGCTTTATGCAAGAGCTAACCAGCGCGACAAAAGACTACCTTCCAAACTTTGACACAAATCAAGTAGTATCTTATCTAAACGGAGAAAAACTGTGAAAAAAACACCTCTTTGGCAATTGTTTTGGATATTTTTCAAAATTGGGGCTTTCACCTTTGGTGGCGGCTGGTCTTTGATTGCCGTGATGGAAGAAGAAATTGTCGAAAAGAAAAAGTGGATTAGCCACGCTGACGTGTTGGATATGCTAGTTATTTCCGAATCCACTCCAGGCGTAATTGCCGTCAACATGGCAACGTCAATAGGCTACCGTCAACGCGGATTTTGGGGCGGAGCGATAGCAACTATCGGCGTTGTGTTGCCTTCGTTTATAATCATTTCGGCATTGTCCTTTGGTATCGAAGCGTTGCAAAACAACATTTGGTACAAATCAGCCTTTTACGGTATCCAAGTAGGCGCAATTGTACTTATCGCCAACGCATTTTTGAAGTTGTTTAAGCAACTTGAAAAAAACTTTATCAACTACTTTGCAATGATGGTGGCATTTGCATTGGCATTGTTTACCAACGTCAACGTAATTTTTGTAATCATCGGTGGTGCAGTTTTGGGCATCTTGCTAAATTGCGTATTTAAGAAAAAGTCATTGCCTGCCGAAGACATAAATGAACTAACCAAGGGGGACGAGTAACTATGCAATTTTTACTTCTCTTTTGGGAGTACTTCCAAATAGGTTTGTTTACTATCGGTGGTGGCTACGCTATGTTACCTATGGTGCAACAGGTTGTCGAGCGCAACGGTTGGATGACTCAAGTCGAGCTAATTGGCTTTGTAGGTATTGCCGAGTCCACTCCAGGACCGTTTGCTGTAAATTTAGCAACCTTTGTAGGCATGGAAGTGGGCAAAACTACTTCACTTGGCGTATTCGGTGGCTTTTTAGGAGCATTTTTGGCAACGCTTGGCGTTGTGTTACCATCTTTTATCATTTTGATTATCGTAACCAAACTGTTTATGAAATTTAAGCAAAACAGGTACGTAGACGGCGCAATGAAAGGCATACGCCCAGTAGTTGTTGGTTTGATACTGTCGGCAGTGTTTACCGTAGCGTTTGCAGTAATTTTTCCACAATTACAGTTTGACAATATATCTAGTGAAGGCTTTTCAGAGTTTAACTACGTATCACTCATTATGTTTGTGGTGCTTATGACATTAAGTAGAATTAAATTTGGCAAAAAGCGTTTGCATCCGATACTACTTATTGTACTATCAGCAGCGTTGGGACTAGTGTTGTTTGGTGTTTTCAGTCTGCCGAGATAATTATTTGGGGGATTTATGAAAAAGGACATTCAAAATCGCAAAAAATGGTTTTCCAGACTAAAAAACTTTTTGAAAATTTTTATCAAAAAGCCAAGGTACGTGTATCTTGGTCAAAAAATTGATCAACCAAGCTTGATATTGAGTAATCACGTTGGCGCATCTGGGCCACTTAATATTGAGCTGCATCTTGACACGCCGTTACGCCTTTGGGGCACTTACGAAATGAACGGCAACCTGAAGAGCGTTTATAAATACCTTTCGTACACCTATTTTCATCAAAAAAAGCATTGGAATTTGTTTTTAGCCAAGGTTGTTTGCTTGGTAGCGGCGCCCTTGCTGAATTTGTTTTACAAAGGATTACGTCTTGTGCCAAGCTATCCTGATGGACGTTTGCGCACGACACTAAAATTAGGACTAGACGTTTTGCAGCAAGGCGAAAGTCTAGTAATTTTCCCAGAAGATAGCTCAAAAGGTTACTTTTCAACCCTTACAAAGTTTCACCAGGGCTTTGTGTTGTTTGCCGAGTATTGTTATAAGCAAGGCATTGACGTGCCTATTTACGTAACTTATTTTCGCAAAAAGGAAAAGATTTTTGTGGTAGATAAGCCAATTTTGTACTCGCAATTGTTGGCTCAAGACAAATCGCGTGAGCAAATTGCTCAAATGTTTTTGGATAGATGCAACGAGCTAGGCTCCAAGCCAATTGATAGTTTGTAATGGTAAAAAACGGACTGAAATTCAGTCCGTTTTTTTTTGTTGTCAAAGGCTGCCTTTTTGTGATAGGTCGTCAATTACCGACAAAAAGTAATCCACTTCGTTGGAGGTGTTGGATATTGCCAAACTGGCTCTCACAACACCGGTGTTGAGAGTGCCAAGATACTTGTGCATAAGTGGTGCACAATGTAGTCCGCTACGGGTGGCAACGTCGTGGTTTTGTGATAGGTAATCTCCCACTACGGATGAGTCCCAGTTTTTTACGTTAAAGGCTACAATTCCGCTGGCGTTGGTTTGCGAATACACGGTAACGTTGGGTATGCAGGCAAGTCCGTCTAGCAACCGTTGTTGAAGCTTTTGCAGGTATTGTGCATTGCTTTTGTGGTTGGCTGCCCACCACGAAATACTAGCGTTTGCACCTAGTATTGCAGGTGTGTTAAGAGTGCCAGATTCTAGCCCATCAGGTAGGGTAGAAGGTTGCAGCAAATTGTTGCTTTGGCTACCCGTTCCACCGTAAACGATGGGGTGCGGTGGCGTTTTGTTGGCAAAAACCAACACCCCGCAGCCTTGTATTCCGTGTAGCCCTTTGTGTGTAGGAAATGCTACAAAATCTATCTTGTCGCTAGCCATATCAAGCATGACGTACCCCACTGATTGCGCACAATCGCACAGCGTCAGCACGTCGCTTTTCACCTGCTTTACAGCGCGAAAAATTGTGCCCACGTCTTGCCGTGTACCTGTTACGTTGGACACGTGGTTGATAGCAACCATATAGGTGTTGTGGCGCAGTGCATCTATTACTTTTTGTGGTGGTATTTGTCCGTTGTTGTCGGGATATACAACCGATACGTCAATTACTTTTTTGTTTTTTAGATGCATCAATGGACGTAGCACAGAGTTGTGCTCGGTTGCCGATACAACTACGTGTCCGCCACGCTTTGCCCTGCCCAAAATTGCAAGATTAAGCGCCGTAGTACAGTTTTGACTAAACACAGCGGTAGCATCGTTGCTCCCAGCAACAGCACAAGCAAGTTGCCGCGTTTGGGCTAGTTTTTCTTCCAAAAGCAAACTAGCTTTGCTAGTTCCCCTGTGTGCGTTGACGCAAAACTTTGTCAGCGCAAGGTGGACGGCATCAATTACGCATTGTGGCTTGTAGTTGGTGGTTGCGGCGTTGTCGAAATAAATCATTGCATACTCTCCGTGTCAAAATTGCACTAGCTTACATATATTGTATTGACTGATACTAAAATTATTGTACTATCAAACATTGTTTTACATACCAAAGGAGAGTGTATATGGAATATATAATTGCAACGTATCGGTCTCGCAACAAAGCGATAGAAGTATTTGGCAAAATTGTAGAAAGTGGCTACCGATGTATGTTGGTATCAACGCCACAAGCGGCAAACGTTGGGTGTGGATTGTCCTTGCGTATCAGCCCACAGGATTTTGACCGTTTGCGTGGTGTGTTGAGTAAAGTTGTATCATTTTCGGGCTTTTTTAGGGTAACAAACGTAAATGGACGTACAATTTTGACATCAATCTAGCCCAATTTTGTGTAAAGTCTTGATTTAAGTTAATAAATGTAGTATAATAATTTATTGATTTATAGCAACTAGGTGCAAAATGAGTAGCAACGTAAAACCAATTTTACAAATACTATCGCAAAATTTTCCCAACGCAAAGAGTGAGTTAAACTTCAGCTCACCCTTTGAGTTGCTGGTTGCAGTTATTTTGTCTGCTCAATGCACGGACAAGCGTGTCAATATGATTACGCCAACACTTTTTGCCGTAGCCAACACGCCACAGCAAATGGCGGAGTTGCCACTAGAGCAAATCGAGCAAATCATCAAGCCTTGCGGATTCTATCACAACAAAGCGCAATTTCTAAAAAGCGCATCGGCGGATATCGTTGCTCGCTTTGGTGG
>JAZQUN010000057.1:0-4524 GCA_045631385.1 Clostridia bacterium | reverse complement strand
CAATACCCTTATTTAAGCCCAAATTTGCATACTTTTTCTCGTCCACAGTCAATCTTACCCAGTCATACTCACGAAGTCCAACTCCGTTTTCATATGCTTGCAGCTCGTTTTTCAAAAGCTCTATCAAGATACTGTCATCTGCATAGAAAAATCCATCTTCACCTGTAGTAACCGGATAAAATGACACCACGACGCTGTCACTTTTTACTTCAACGATTGTGCCTATATTTCCTTTAAATAGCTTTTTGCCGTGCAAACTTTTTTCTACCGTCAGTCTTACTTTGTCATTTACTTTCATACTGCTTATTACCTGTCTTTGTTTTATTATACCACAGGAAAGTTGTGTTTTCAAGATGTTTTACTTTTTTTCAAGCAAAAACGCCCCGTCACTTTTGGGGGCGTTGGGTGTATTTGTTGGGGTAGTTGGGCTTTATTTGTTGGCGTGATCTGCCAATGACTAGAGCATTGCTGGGAACATTGCCATCCACCGTTGTGGCACAGGCAACAAACACATTGTCGCCAAGCTTTGCTGGGGCGATAATATTGCTGTTACAACCCAAAAAGACGTTGTCGCCTATTTGTGTGTGATGCTTGCTTGCGCCGTCGTAATTGGCAGTAATGACTCCACAACCCACGTTGCAACACTCTCCCAGTGTGGCATCCCCCAAATACGCCAAATGGCTTGCCTTTGTGCCACGTCCAAAGGTGGTATTTTTGATTTCCACAAAGTTGCCCACCTTGCAATCGTCGCCGATTATCGAGCCTTTACGCAAGCGTGCGTACGGGCCTATTTGACAGTTTTTGCCCACTACGGCGCTATCAAGGTGGCTGCTATCTACCACCGTACCGTCATTGATAGTAGAGTTGACAATGGTACAAAAGCTTTTGACAACCACGTTGTTGCCTAGCACGGTGTTGCCCTGTACTACACAAAATGGCTCAACGGTAACGTTGCTACCAACCTGCACTGTGCTGTCCACTACTGCTAGCGGTGAAATGTTGCTCATAAAACTCTCCTTTACTGACCAATACGTGCAACCACAATGGTTACGTCGTCTTTGGGTTGATATTGACATTGCGAAAGCACTAGATTCATCAATTCGTCGGCAATTATTTGCGGATTAACCAAAACGGTTGACGATACAAACTGCGCCAGAATTTCCGGCTTTTGCACGCTGTCCCACGCACCGTCACTAAACAACACCACAACGTCGCCATCCGTCAATGCTTTGGTAGATATTGATGGGCGCATTTCGTCAAGAATGCCCAGTGGCAAACTACTGCCCACTACGAACTGAACTTGACCTTGGTTTTTTACCAAGCCATTGCTTGCACCAAGCTTGATAAAGTCGGCTAGTCCTGTTTGCAAATCCACCACGCACACGTCTACGGCGGTAAAACTTTCCAAATTGAAACTACCAAGCAGTTTGTTTACACAGTTCAAAATTACGTCGTTGTCAAAGCCTGCACGGTAAAAGTTTTCGATAAGGCTAATTGTTGTATCGCTCATTTTTTCTGCTTGCGTGCCACTACCCATGCCGTCGCAGATGGCAAACATCACCTTGTCTGTGCCTATGTTGACAAAGCTGTGGGTATCGCCTGACACCACGCTTAAGTTTTTCTTTGCGGTGCTTACGCCGTAACTAACGCAAAAGTTTGGCTTTGGCGACAAACACACCAACAACCACTTGTCGCTGATGGTGGTCTCTACCTTTTCTACCCGCATTTGCTTTTTGATTGCGTTGCTAACAATTTTTTCTACTACTTCTTTGTTGTAATCGGCGCGAGCAAGAGTAACTATTACGCTTATGCTGTTGCCCTGCTCTAAAAACACCGTTTCTTTGGTGAGCACGTTGTGAAAGGTAAGGTCTTCGGCAATTTGCTTTTCTTTGGCTTGATCAAAAACAATTTTACTGCGACACTCGGCGGCAAGTTGTTGCATAATTTGTGACACGCCACCCAGTTGTTCGCCAATAAGTAGCCTGTTGCCGTCCGTTTCCTTACTGCGCTTTATAAAGTTTGTAAAGCTTTCTGCATGTGTGTTGATGGTAGACAAAATGTAGTTGAGCCTGTCGCACCTAAAAGATAGCGTTGGCGAAATATCTAGTATGGTAACCTTGCCACGATTTAGCGCACACGCCGTCAGCGAAAACAGGCTGCTTTCCGTCTTTTCCAAATTGTTGCGCCAACAAGTTGTCTTTTGCTTGCAGTCGCCACAGACAGAGTTTTGCACATGTTTGACAATGGCAACTTGGGCATCGTCTTTGCTGACGTCTTCCATCGCCATGGATACAAAGGTGCTTTTCATGGCAAAAAACACGTCGGAAAGCCTGTACAACTTTTGCGACAAACTCTTGCAAAAATTGCTTATTACCATGCGACCGGAATACTGTTGCTTGGGGCAAAGGATGTCGGCGGTTTGCTCGACTACTTTGTTTGGCACAGCACAAAACGCCATTGCTGATACAGTTGTTGGTATTAGGCTGTAAATAGAAAACCCTTGATACACGTCAAACACGCAAGCAAACAGCACGTCGCAAATAACAACGGAAACGGCGGATACAAATCTGTTTAGATTGTTCATCAGCACGCATGCCAACACCATAAATAAGTACAGGCAAGGTAGCGAAAAATTGAGCGTTGTAAGCAACGCTCCCGTTCCCAGTAATATGGCAGATACAAACGCCGTTTGTCCATCCACAGTAACAGATACCATCAAGATGGCAAAGGGCACTACAAATTGGAGCGCGTTGTAGTCACCCAAATTGCAACTTGCCAAAGCGTAGCTTATCACCACAACAAACAAGCCGATGGCAATTTTCTCGTCAAGGGCGGGCTGGTAGCGAAGTCCTCGCACTAGCACTGCACGATAGGTGTAAATGCAAACGTAAGTAAACGCCATGCCTATGGCAATGTAGCTGATTTTATCAAACAAGACAAAGTAGCCATCCGTTTGGTAAATTAGGTAAACCACGTTTGCGACAAGGTGAAGCAAAGCAATGAGCCACTTGTTGAAATTGCGCTTGATGGCGCGGAATATAATTGTGCAAATCAACACGCATGCGCCCTGGCTAATCACCACCCAAACAGACGTGCCGTACAAAATACTGCATATTGCAAAAACTGTCGTGCAAAAGTAGACGTTGGCAAAGCAAACTGCTCCTAGATAAGCACCAAACAGCAGTTGCCCGCCAAACAGCGACTGACAGCACAACATAAATAAAGCAACGGCGCAATTTAGGCACAGTTGTTTTTTAGTAAGATTTTTAAGCACAAAAAATCACCTTCTATCCTAGTATTGCAACCATTTTACCACTGCAATAATGCAAAAAAACAACGAGAAACACCCTTTTTTGACGAATTGTATAACAAAAAAAAGCCCACGGCAGTTGCCGTGGGCAAATTTCGATTGATTACTTGTTTGGATAAATGATAAACTTTTGTGGCCACTTGTTGTTGCCATTGTACCATTGACTAAAGAAAGTCATTGCGTTTAGTGTGTTGTAACCATCTTGATAGTGATCAAAAGTATCGTGTGGATCGGAAAGGATGATTACGTCGTCGTAAGCGTAATTTGGCGTACCCATATCATCGTAACCGATGATTACTTCCCAGTGACCGCTGTGTGGCTTGAAACAAATTGTCAAAGGCATATTGCTGTTTAGTCCAGCCTTTGCCCACGCAACAAAGTCTTGGTAGGTATCAAAGTAAATGTCGCCTTGCTTTTCGTATGGAGTGATTGTTGGATTAAAGCCGTAGTATTGCAACAACTTTTGCAAGCCAAATCTTGTTGTACCGATACCCTTGATGTTTGGCTCGTCGGTGTTAAGTTCGTGATACTTATCTACAAGTGCAATTTCGTTGTAGGTGTTGACAATGTCGTATCCGTAGTAGTTTAGTACGGACATTGTTGCAGCAATACCACACGAAGAAGACATTGTTTGTTGATATGCACGGTATTTAGGCAAAATTACTCTGCTAGAAGTGCTCTTCATGTTGTAGTAATCTACAAATTTGTAGTAGGTCTTATCCAAGTGGTCAGATGAACCGTTCTTTTCCTTGATAGGTCCGTACAAAATGCCGTTTGTTGTACCACCGTAGCTACCGTCAGCGTTAAGTAGCATATGAAGCTCTGGCACTTCTTGTGCTGGCATTGTGTCTGTTTCTACACGATCAAAAGTGATAGGTGTCTTTGGTGTAACTACTACGTTTTCAAACAAACGGTCTTGACGTGGCTTGCCATTTTCGTCATACTCTACCGTATCAAACCACCATCTGTAAAAACGTCCCGAACCGCTGGACGTATAGCCGTCTTGGTAGTGATCCAACACGTCGTATGGGTCAGCAAAAATAATTACGTCATCCTTTGGAATACTAGGTGTACCCATGTTGTCGTAACCAATGATTACGTGCCAGCCAACGTTTAGATCATCACGGTGTCTAACCAAAACGAAGTTGCCGTCGTTGATGGTTGTTTCTAGCCACCAGTTGAAGTCGGTAATTTTGTCATCTGTTGCAGTAGAG
>JAZQUN010000056.1:0-6139 GCA_045631385.1 Clostridia bacterium | reverse complement strand
CATGCAAGACACCGAGTGTTACAAAAAGGCAAACGTAAGCAGGCAAACGTGGTACAAAATAATCAACGAAAAGGATTACAAGCCAAGCAAAAATACGGTTTTGTGCTTTGCAATTGCTCTCAAGCTTTCGCTGGAAGAAACCAAAAGCTTGCTGGCTACAGTTGGGTTTGCATTGTCTAAAAGCAGCAAGTTTGACGTAATCATCGAGTACTTTTTGATAAACAAAATATACGACATATTCATCATCAATGAAACGTTGTTTGACTTTGACCAACCATGTTTGGGCGTGTAGTAATTGTCAATTGACGATTGACCACAAGCAAAAATAATTAATGTATAATGTAGTTGCAAGATAGCTTGCGACTACATTTTATTTTAAGGAGAAATTGCTATGACAACACAAAACACAACCAACCAAGCAACAAATACAACAAACAACACAACCGAACTAGTTTTCATTTTGGACAAAAGCGGCTCTATGTCTGGTATGGAAAAGGATACCATCGGCGGTTTCAACTCTATGATCGAAAAGCAAAAGCAAGTAGAAGGCAAGGCGTATGTATCCACCGTGTTGTTTTCTAGCCACTCAGAAGTCTTGCATGACAGAAAGGACTTGAGCGAAATTGCACCTTTGGCAAAAGAAGATTACCAAGTAGGTGGCATGACGGCATTGCTAGATGCAATTGGTGGAGCAATCAAGCACATTAGCAACGTACACAAGTACATTCGCCCAGAAGACGTTCCTGCACGCACAATTTTTGTAATCACTACCGACGGCATGGAAAACATGAGCAGAGAGTACAGCCACAGTCAAATCAAAAAGCTTATCAAAGAAAAGGAAGAAAAGTGTGGCTGGGAATTTATCTTTTTGGCAGCAAACATTGACGCTGGCGAAGTTGCCGAAAGCATTGGTATTTCTAGAGGACGTGCAATCAACTACGACGTTGGCGAAGAAATAACTGAAATGTACGAAGAATTGGGCGAAACACTTTGCTGTTGCAGATTGGCTAGAGATCCTATGGAAGACGACATTGCTAAAAAGTTTGAAGCAAGAATCAAAGCAAGAAAGCAAAACAAAAAGTAACGTAAAACAAAAAAAGCACGCTGGTATAAGCGTGCTTTTGTATTTGTTGTTACTTTTGCTTTTTGTAGATGGGCAGTAGTGAGCGAGTTTGCTTTTTGTACTGCTCAAAGCCATCCTTTCGTGCTTGGCGCTTATCTGCCATAGGGATGCTAATTGCCAAAAACATAATGGTGTTTGCGATTGCTCCTATCAAAACAAGAGCCATGCCAGTCATCATTACGCATGCCAGTCCAATGCTCCACCACATAAGTATTTCGCCTAGGTAGTTTGGGTGTCTGCTGTATTTCCACAATCCCGTGCGGATAAATGGCGTTGTACGGTTTTTGCGGTATTTGTGCATTTGGCAGTCCGCAACGCCTTGCAACACTACTGATAGTAGTGCAGTTGCAACAAAAATTAGGCAGTACGGCGATACGTTTTGTTGCTCCATACGTAGCACAAGGGAAACAGGCATTATGCAAAAATAAGTTATCATGGTTGGGAAAAGGTGTATTCCCAACAAATTGACTACTGGGTACAGCTTTTTTGTTTTTTCTTTAAGCATCACGTAGCGCCAGTCTTGGTAGGCAAAGCCCGTAAAAGTATATGCCCAGTTTGCAGTAAGCCTTACTCCCCACAGCAACACTACAACGACAAGGGCAATGTGGTAAGCGGTAAGGGCTTCGGCTGTAAACAGATAGGCAAGGACGATTACTATGGGTTTGACACTCCAGTATGGATCGTAAACGGATGCGTTGTTGAAAACAAGGCTGAATATAAATACTACCACGGTTGCGGCAATATCTGCCACCATAATTGCTACCCACCACTGAAGGTTGTCGCAAGTCAACATGTGGACAAACAGTCCAACTGCGGTAGCAAACATGTAGATTAGAAGTATCACAATCAAACCAAGTGCTCGATTGTTTTTAAAATTTTTCATATTTGTTGTCTCCAAAACGTTTGTTATGTTTTATTATACATCAATACGTTGCAGTTGTCAAATGAGACGTGTAATTACAAAAAAGGTGAAAAAATATGCAAAACAATGATTGCACAAGTAAAAAGCCTAGTTTTTTAAGGCTTTTTGCTTTTTTCGACTTTATTTTGCCTAATTAGTCAGCATTAGAGAGTTGTTAGCATTTATTATTAGAACAAAAGGAGATAATTGTTATGTTCAACAGGCGAGTGCTGATTTTTTCACGACAGGACGACAACTACGCCACGTGTGGAAGTTTGTGTGGTATGGCAAAGCTGACGGTAAAGGACGGAGCGTGCGAAGTTTGTGTTTTTGTATCCAATTTACAAACGTCGGCAAGTGATGAGTGGTGGGGCGTTGTATCGATAGATGGCAAAAAATACGCCGACAAATTGACTAGTTTCAACAATTTTTGTTTCACCGTGCCTGAAATTGCGCTAGAAAACGTCGGCTTTTTGCTGGTAAAAATGGAGCAAGCACCCATCGTTGTTGCCGAAAGCTACCTAGGTAGTAGGCAAATTAGTGCTGTTGACAAGGAAGAACTAAACCGTTTGTTGTGCACAGATACACAGTACGAGCAATTTGTAAGTCAAACAAGCAACTACTATCCTATCGACGCAACAGTAGACGTTTTGCAGTACAAAAAACAAAGCAAGCAAAAGTATGCTGCTTTGCAGGATTACTCTGCTGCGTTTGAAAGATACTACGCAACGGGTAGGGGAGAGAACTATCTGCTTTCCGTCAAGCCACAACTAGATAGGCTTTTTCAAAGTTTCCCAGCATACTATCCGTTGATAAACAAGTACGAGCAGTCATACTTTGTGCGGATAGATTTTCCCCAAAGCGACGGGTTTTTTGTAGTGGGAGTGCTTACCGTAGACAAACTACCCAAGTATATTTGCTACGCTTTACCTGGGCAAAGAGACGGCTTTTGCGACAAGGATTTTACATTTGTCAAAAATGAAGAGCAAGGCTTTTGGATGCTTTTTCAAGATGCCGAAAACGGTCAAATAACCACATTGAGTTGCTAAAACAAGGCTAACAGTAGCCAAAAAAGTGTAAAATCGTTGCAAAAACGCCGTTGAACAAAACTATTGATACAACACGTTGTTGTAATTAGTCTAAAATGGTTGCAATTTTTTTTCAAATGATATATAATTAATGCGTATGTTTATACGAAGGAGTATTTTGTAAAAATGCAAAGAAATATTACTAAAAAATCACTAGCAATACTTGTAGTATTGATGTTGGTATTGACATTTATCGTTTCTGCATGTGACGAAACAGGTAAATTTGTAAATCCATCCATGCCAGAAGCTGGCGAAGTTTCCGGTAATGGTGGTCTTGTTGTAACTTATGGCGATTACTTGTACTACGTAAACGGCACTGCATCTAGCTCAACTGCAACAAACGGTTACACAGGTGACGTTAAAAACGGCGACATCGTTCGTATCAAGGTAGAAGATTTTAAGGCTGTTTGGGCATTGAACGACGACGAACAAATTGCTGATAGCGAGCTTGCTGACGAAATTGCAGAAATGGTTTACGAAAAGGTAGAAGTTGTTGTTCCATATTTCTACTACACAGGAAACACAACAACAAAGAGCGTAAACGGTTTGTACATCTTTGGTGAAAAGTTGTACTTCCTTACTCCAAACACGGATCTTGCAACAAGCGGTGAAGTTAAAAACTACGAATTGTGCATCTACAGTGCAAACCTTGACGGTACAAACCTAACAAAGTTGCACACAGTAACAAACAATGCTGCAGTAGTTTTGCTTAACGAAGTAGAAAGCTCTGTTTACGCAACTTACGTTTTGAATGGAACATTGTACAGCGTTAAACTTGGCGAAAGTGCAGTAGAAATTGCTACTGAAATCACAGCAGAAAAGTTTACTAAAAACGCAGTATTCTTCCTAGACAAAGACGGCTCTATCTGCACATACGTTGCAGGTAGCGAAGCGAGTGCAGTTTTGGTTGCTAAAGACGCAGACAAAAAGTTGACATACACTATCAACTCTGTAAACGGCGAATACGTTTACTTTACAATGAGCGACAGCAGCAACACTCAACTTTACCAAGGTATCTACGGTATCAAGCTTGGCATGGAAAAGGCAGTAGAAGTTTTGGCAACAATCCCAACTGATACTTTCCTTTGCTATGGCGAAAAAGTTATCATCACAGGTACAGTAGAAAGCAGTGGGAACATCACTCCTGTAGAGCTTTACATCACAAGTGGCCAAGGTGAAACAAAAGATTTCATCCTAGCACAAAACACAAACAAAGCTACAATTTCTCTAATCAAGCTAGAAGATGGCGTTTTGTACTACACACGTGACAGCAAGACATACAGCGTAGATTTGACAGCTACAACATACGAAGCAGTAGAGCTTTACTCCACAATCACTTCTAGTGACTGGGCAGACGTAGACGCTGTAGAAATTGATGGTACAACATATTACTTCTCACTTAACTCTTCTTACCAAATCGTATGCAACCAATACGTAGAAGAAGACGGCGAAAAGAAGTTGATGACAGCTTCCTTCACATCCGTTTCTCCAGAAGCTGGCGAAGAAGAAGTAGAAGACGACGAATAATTTTTGTCAACCAAACAAAGTAAAAGGGCAATGCAATGTGCGTTGCCTTTTTTTTGTTGCAAAAATTTGCAAAAATGTAGTGCAAAAGCGTTGCTTTTTGCGTGGTGTAGTAGTACAATATAAGTATATTTACAAAGAGTTGTCTTTTGACAACAGGAACAATGTGAAATTCATTGACAGTGCCGCTGCGGTAAGCAAAGCAATGACCGTCCGCTTTCACTAGTAGGGAAGGAAGTGGAGCAACACCAGTTGAAAGGTCGCTTGGGTAACCAAGTTTGTAAGTCCGAATACGTCTTTGTAGGTAAACGTTTTGTTGCTTTCGATGCAAAGGCGCAAGGCTTAATAGCAGAAACTTTTTTCTGCCGTGATATTGCATCACGGCAGATTTTTTTTGCGACAAAACGGGCTGACTTTTTGCCCTGCACGGAAAAATCCCGTGTAAATAATTATCAAAGGAGAAAATCCTACTATGAAACAAACAAAAAGACTAATGGTAACTTTACTTGCATTGTTGCTTGTTGCAACCTTTGCATTGTGCGCCTGCACTCCAAAGTGCGATCACGTGTTTGAAGATGGCGTATGCACGCTTTGCGGTGAAAGCGAATATGCAACCGTCACCATCGTGCTAGCAAACGGACACGACGACGCAAACAAAAAAGTTTACACAGTAAATACGGCTGATTACGGCATTGGCACATCCAAGTCCGTTGCAGATTTGCTTGTGGCTATCAGCAACAGCCAAGAAGACAAAAAGTTGTTTGTATGCGAGCTAGACGGCACAGCACTTAAGCAACTTGGCGATTTGGTGGGCGACACTGTTACGTGGAATCCATATATTGCAGTATTTACAAACGTTGATGCAGATAAAGACGTTTCCGCATGGGGCAGCACAACAACAGTGCTTGATACCACACTTTACTCATCTGCATTTGGCGTAAAAGAAATGCACCTAGAAGAAGGCGCAATTTTGTACTTTGTATTGGTAGAAGCAACCTGGTAAAATGTTAATTAAAGATACAGGCAAAAACGTTGCCTTGTACGTTGCGATCACAGCGCTTTTTGCAGCCATACTCACCGGCGGCAAGATGGCTTTGGCGTTATTTCCCAACGTAGAAGTAGTAACCATACTCATTGCGACGTTCGCATTCGTTTGGGGGGTTAAGTACTCACTCCCATCCGTTGTGGCGTTTATTGTGGTGCAAATTTTGTTTTACGGCTTCAACATCTGGGTGATACAGTATTTTGTTCACTGGCCAGCCGTAGCTACTATCTTTTGCGTTCTAGGTAAGGTAAAGTGGAAAAGTAAAGCAACGATGGTAGCGCTAGCGACAACGGTTGCCGTTGTAATCACCGTTTTGTTTGGCGTGATGACCAGCGCAACGGATACCTTTGTAAGTTACACGTCGCAAGCAGGTTTCAAGTTTGTGCTAGACGATTACTGGGCCCGCTTTTCGTTGACGTATATTCGTGGCATCACCTTTTACGTAACACAGGTGATTT
>JAZQUN010000055.1:0-4079 GCA_045631385.1 Clostridia bacterium | reverse complement strand
ATTGAAGAATAAGTAATTGAAAATGAAAAAGCGACGAGATATCTCGTCGCTTTTTCATTTTCAATTACTTATTCTTCAATACTATACTTTGGTTTTGGCAAGTGCCAATGGAAAATCATTGCTAGTATGCGTAATGCAATTACAACAACTGCACCTGCAATACTGCCGGCAAGTTCGCTGTCAAAGTTTATATGTACTAGTGCACACATCAACGCACCAATTATTGATGCCGTTGCGTAAAAGTATTTTACAAATATCGTTGGTGGAGTTTGAGCCATCACGTCACGCAACACGCCACCGCCTACGCCTGTAATCACCCCAAGGAAAATCACCGTAAACAAGTTTGGGTCTTCTATTGCAGTAAATCCAGCGTTGACACCAATGATAGTAAACACGCCCAAGCCAATGGCATCAGCCACGTTCAAAATGGCATCATAGGTGTGTTTTTTTACAAAAATCTTTTGCACAAATGGCAAAAAGGCAACAATCGATACGCCAATAGCCACAAGTGAGTGTAGTGGGCTAATAAAGGCTGTTGGTGGATTTTTCCCGATAATCAAGTCACGGATGATACCGCCACCCACGGCCGTGGTCATACCAAGCACGCAAGTACCCAGCAAGTCCATTTTCTTCTTCATTGCAGTCAACGCACCAGATAGTGCAAACGCAACCGTACCAATTAATTCCAAAATAAAAAAGACCGAGCTCATAAAAAAGTAAAATCTCCTTTTTACAAACTTTGTCTTTTAACCTGAAAGATTCTTTTCTGTTACGAAAATTGCTTCGTCGGTAGCGTTTTTTGTTTCAAACGCATTCTCCAAAGTGCCGTCACAAAGCGGTCCGTTGTACCTGAAAGTGTTACTTCTTCGGTGGCAAGATGCTCTCTCCCGCGCTGATCACTCGGCTATATTTTTGTACAATTATATCACTTACCCAATATGCCGTCAACTAAATTAGGTGGCAAAAATCAAACTGCCTTTGGTATAAAATTTCTAATATTAGCCAAGCTGTTTAATGATGTCAAATGCTTGTTGTTGTAATGCGTTCAAACGCTTGTTTTTATGGATAATCAAGTAGTTTGTTTGGTGAGCAACAACGTCAGATACCGTCACTTCCTTAAACAAACCTTTGTCTATATATTCACGCACGTAGTTTTCTGGCAAAAAACCAATACCCACGCAAGATTTAATCGCAGACATAATTGCTTGGTTATTCGACGAGTCCATCTTTGGTGTAAGCGTAATATTTTTTTCTAGTGCAAGCACTTCCAAAAAGTCTCTAGACGAACTGCCGTGTTCTCTGATAAGCAAAGGATACTTTGTCAATTCTTCAAACGTAATATTGTCTTGCACTTCAAACTCCGCGTGACAAACGGCAACAAACCTTTCCTGCGAAATAGGGTAGCCAACTAGATGTGGCGAAGTAACCTTGCCGCTGATAATCCCAAAGTCAAGGTTGCTTTCTTCCAATTCGCGTTCGATACGGCGTGATTGCCTAATAAGCACTTGTGGCACAATGTTCAGTTTGTCCTTTTCCACCTTTGCCAAAAATTGTGGGATAACCGTCTGCCCCAGCATCAACGACGCGCCAATGCGCACGCGCGGATTTTGTCCGTGCGAAATAGCCAGGTCTTCAAATTCTTCAAAGCTGTTGAGTATTTCTTTTGCCTTATGATACAACTCTTTTCCAATTTCCGTAAGCACAAGGCGTTGGTTTACGCGCTCAAACAAGGGCACTTTGTAGTACTTTTCCAATTCGTTGATACTGTGCGAAATGGTAGGCTGTACGATAAACAAAGCTTGTGCTGCTTTTGTTGTACTTCCGTGTTCGCATACCGCAACAAAAATTTTTAGATGTTTCAATGTCATAGCAAACCTATATAAAATTTTAGTAAACTTTATTAAATTATACTATTTACAATATAACGTGTCAATGCTTTACAACAAAAAAGTATCAATGATATAATGCTTATGTAACAAAAACGAGATTGTTTTTGCACAAAACAAAGGAGAAGCAAACTTTTATGACAGGGGATCAAGTATTTCAATTGATCGGCAGCCTTATCTGGTTACTAGCCGGTGTAGGCGTATTTATTGTAGGTATGAACTTTTTAAGCAGTGCTTTAGAAAAAAGTGCTGGTAATGGTATGAAAAAGTTGCTCGGTAAGATAAGTGGCAACCGTTTTTCAGGCGTAGGTGTCGGTGCAGGCGTTACGGCAATTATTCAAAGCTCGTCAGCAACGTCAGTAATGGTAATTGGCTTGGTAAACGCAGGAGTAATGACACTTATGCAAGCGACCCCAATTATTATGGGTGCAAACATTGGTACAACGGTAACGGGTATTTTGGTTGCGCTCAAAAACGACTATTTCGAAATGCTAATGTACGTGTTGGCTTTTGCAGGTGTAATGATGAGTTTTGCCAAGTCGGAAAAATTCCAACGCATCGGTGGGTTATTCTGTGGCTTGGGACTAATCTTTGTTGGTCTCAACATCATGAGCAGCGAGCAAGCATTTGGCAACGATTTGGTAGAGCAACTATTTATCAACATATTCCAAGTAGTAGATTTCCCATTGCTATTGATACTAATTGGCGTTGTGTTTACAGCACTTATTCAAAGCTCGTCAGCAGCAACTGGCGTAGTGATCACCATGGTTGGCACAGGCGTGTTACCGCTAGAGCTTGCCTTGTTTATCGTGCTTGGTGCAAACATTGGTACGTGTGTCACAGCATTGATAGCGTCAATGGGAGCTAGTTCCAACTCCAAGCGTGTAGCATTTATCCACTTTATATTCAACGTAATAGGGACAACGTTGTTTACAGTAGTTATTTGGATATTCAAAGATGAAGTTATCAACCTACTTGTAAATTGTTTCCCAGGCGACGACGCTATGAGCCTTCAAATGCGCGTATCCATGTTCCACGTAGTATTCAACGTGTCTACAACGTTGTTGCTAATCCCATTTGTAAAGCAATTAGTCAAGCTTTCTCAAGTGGCAATCAAGGACAAAAAGACGCAACAACAAACGCTAGTGTTAAAGTATGTAGACGAGCGTCTGTTGACAATGCCATCGGTTGCGCTTATGCAAGTCAAGCAAGAAATCAACTACATGATGGATGTCGTCAAAAGCAACGTAGATATGTGCTTTGAAGCAATCGAAACAGGATCTATTCAGTACGCACAAAAGCTAGAAGAAAACGAAAAAATCATCAACTTTACCAACAGCGCTTTGACCAAGTACCTAATCAAGTTGTCGTCAACAGTAGAAGAAAGCAGCGAAGTTGCAATTGGTAGCTACTTCCACGTACTCAACGACCTAGAGCGCATTGGCGACCATGCGAAAAACTTCCACGAAATCGGAGCAGAAATGAAGGACAAGGGTCTGGCATTTTCCGACTTGGCTCATGCAGAAATCAAATCAATGCGACAAAGTGTAGAGCAAATGTTTACCCTTGCGGAAAAGGCATTCAAACAGCAAGATACTACGGCACTCAAGCATTTGACAGCACTAGAAAACGCTGTAGACGAACAAAAGCGTACGCTTACAGCCACTCACTTTGCTCGTTTGTCTCAAAGCAACTGTGACATCGAGTTGAGCCCGTACTATTCTTCAACAGTCGCAGGTCTGGAGCGTGTTGCCGACCACCTAGTAAACGTAGGCTACAGCATTGTAAACCCAACAGGTTCTCAAAGCGAAAGCAAATTCTAACTAATACAAAAAGGCACTCATATGAGTGCCTTTGTTATTTGTTTTGGTATGTAATTATTGATTCTTTTTTGTACCACATTTTGCGCAAAAATTATCGTCTGGTTTCAACAAATTGCCACAAGCCGTGCAGTAGTTATCTTGTTTTGTCAAGTCTACGTCTTGTGGAGTTCTTGTATCCAGCGCGTAGGTTTCGCTGTGGCGAAGTGGTTTTTTGCAAACAGGACAATACACAAATCCATCTGGATACCAAGGACGAAATCCTAGTTTATCATCTTTATACGTAATGGTTGTTTGGCAGGAAGGACATTTTTGTTTGTATGTCAAGCCGCTGTGCCAATTTGCTCTAGTAAATATGCTCATAAGTAAGTCC
>JAZQUN010000054.1:0-1957 GCA_045631385.1 Clostridia bacterium | reverse complement strand
CGTCCTTGACAAAAAACGTCAAATCCATTTGAACCTTGTTGCCGTCAAAGGTGTTGTTCCAAAGACACGTAACGTCTTCGTCGTCTACAAAAAACACGTTGTTTGCAACAATTTGAGAAAGCTTGTAGTCACTAGACACGTCAAAGATTAGCGTTCCGCCACGTTTGATGGATGCAAAAGCTTTAGCGAAAAAGCCTTCGGCTTCCGCCGGAGTTAGATAGTTGATACCATCGTTTACAACGGTGATAAAATCCACTGCAGATGGAGTTTGAAAATCTTGCAGAGTTTGGCAAACGTATCGACATTTACCGCCTTGCGCCGTTGCTTGTGAAAGCATCTCTTGTGATGCATCCATACCCGTTACGTTTAGTCGGTTTGCCGCCAAAATACGTGTCATTTTACCCGTGCCGCACGCCAAATCCACTCCCTTGGTGGCTGTTGGGCTGATTTGTCGCAAGATAAACTTTGCCCAATTTGTGTAATCGGCATCTTCGGTTGTAAAACGGTTGTAGTAGCTTGCTAGACACTTATATGCCGACATACTAATCTCCCAATGCTTACTGTTGCTCTGCTACGATTTCTTGGTTGGATTGCTTTTTAGGTTCGCCCTTTTTGTTTACTGCAACAGGGTGGAAAAGAGCAAATACTTTCATCATGTGTGTTTGCCATACAAATGGGATGTAGAAGAATCCTAGCATTAGCATAAACATGATTACCAATAAGCCGCTGCCAAATACAAAGTATACTGCTACAGGTACTAGTGCTACTGCAAATCTAGATGCGTGTGGCAAGAAGTTGAGTTTGAACATGCACCAGGAATCTGCCAAGCTTTGCTTTAGGCTTTGCTTGTATGTTACTGTTACGGAACAGAAGATGAACAAGTACAATGCTAGCAAGAACAAAACTAGTCCTAGCAAAATGGATAGAGTAATAGCCCAACCAGATACTAGTGTTGCTTGTGTCCACCACATAAACTTGAAGAATCCAAATACTGCTGCACACAAAATTGTTGTTGCGCCAAACGCATAGCCAAAGCTTGCCTTTACACCACGAACAAAAGATGGGAAAATTGTTAGCTTGCCAGACCAAAATGCGTCACGGAAGATAGCAAGGCCACCACTTAGTACAAAGCTGATAGCAAGTCCGCCTAGACATGCTTTCCAGATCATAGCACTGTTTAGAAGTTGTAGTTCGCCTTGATAGTACAAATCAACGCCAGGCCAAAAACCACTGGACATTGTTAGTGAGCCGAGTGTTGGCAACGTGCTTGCAAGATTGTTACCTTCGATGCTAGACATGATTACAAATACCAAGCATGGAGCAAAAAATACAAGTACCAACAAGTTGGTAATAAGCAATTTCATAGCTTGATTTGCGTACAAATACTTAAAAAAGCCCCAAATAGACAAACGATTGAGTCTTTTTGTTAGGTGTTGGCAACGTTCGTTACCAAGTTTGATTTTTTTGGAATTCATTGAGACATCTCCATTAAATTTAATTTATTTATTTAGTATATCAAAGAACAGAGTTTTTTTCAAGTCAAATTGCCCATTGTTTATAAAAAAGTTTTTATATAAGTCAATTTGGCATAGAATAGTAAAAAATTGAAGGAGTTTTGTATGAAAATTGCCATTGTCGGTGCAACGGGACTGGTTGGTGAAAGCCTAATTTCGTTGCTGGATAAAAAAATGGTGAACGCTGATTACTTTTTGTTTGCAAGCAATAAAAGTTGCGGGAAAAAGATAGAAATTTGTGGAAAGCACTATACCGTAGAAAGCATAGAAAACTGCATTGACTGTGCCGTTGACGTTGCCTTTATGATGTGTAGCGCACAGCTATCCAAAGAGTACACGCCACTATTTTTGGCAAATGGGGCGACGGTGATTGATAACAGCAGTCACTACCGACTACATAACGACGTGCCACTTGTGGTGAAGTCGGAGGCCAAGCGGTCTTA
>JAZQUN010000053.1:0-4328 GCA_045631385.1 Clostridia bacterium | reverse complement strand
CAATACTGTGCCAGCACCGATGGTTGAGTCGAATCTTTCGGACAGACCACGCTTGCTACATACGTTTAGATCGCTTGCCAAATCACAGTAACCTTGTACAAAGTTGGTTGGGATTTGCTTGTTGATATCGTTGCATTTGCCTGTTACTACTTCAATGTGCTTTTCCGCACCGTTGCTGTTTAGGAATTCGCGGGAAATATCGCAGATTACTTTGCCGTTCCAGTTCATTACTAGTCTTGCTTGCTCGGTTACGGTTGCAACTACTGTTGCTTCCAAGTTTTCGGAGTTGGCAAGGGCAATGAAGGCATCGACGTTGGACTTATCAACAACTACCGCCATACGTTCTTGAGATTCGGAAATAGCAAGTTCCGTACCGTCTAGACCGTCGTACTTTTTAGGAACGGCGTTCAAGTTGATGTTTAGACCGTCGGCAAGTTCGCCTACTGCTACGGATACGCCACCAGCACCAAAGTCGTTGCAACGCTTGATCATGCGACATGCATCGCCATTGCGGAACAAACGTTGGATTTTGCGTTCTTCTGGAGCGTTACCCTTTTGTACTTCGGCACCGCAAGTTTCTAGCGAACTCAAGGTGTGCTTTTTGGAGGAGCCTGTTGCGCCACCACAGCCGTCACGGCCGGTGCGACCACCAAGCAAAATTACTACGTCGCCATCTTGTGGACGCAATCTGATTACGTTTTCTTCCGGAGCGGCTGCAATTACTGCACCAATTTCCATACGCTTTGCTACGTAGCCTGGGTGGTAGATTTCGTCTACCATACCTGTTGCTAGACCGATTTGGTTACCGTAGGACGAATAGCCTGCTGCTGCAGTTTGCACAATTTTGCGTTGTGGCAACTTGCCTTTGATAGTTTCGGCAACTGGTTGAAGTGGATCACTTGCACCTGTTACACGCATTGCTGCGTAAACGTAGCTACGACCGGACAATGGGTCACGGATTGCACCACCAATACAGGTTGCTGCGCCACCGAATGGCTCGATTTCTGTTGGGTGGTTGTGCGTTTCGTTTTTGAACAAAAGTAGCCATGGCTCTTGTTTGCCATCGATTTCTACGTTGATTTTTACCGTACAAGCGTTGATTTCTTCCGACTCGTCAAGTTTACTTAATTGACCTGTCTTTTTGAGATACTTGCCTGCAAGCGTACCGATATCCATCAAGTTGATAGGCTTTGTGCGACCTAGCGCCTTGCGTGTATCTAGGTAGTCTTGGTAGGTTTGTTGCAAAAGCTCGTCTTCGAAAGTTACGCTGTCAATGGTTGTATTAAACGTTGTGTGACGGCAGTGATCGGACCAATAGGTGTCAATCATGCGAATTTCGGTGATGGTTGGATCACGCTTTTCGCTTTGGAAGTACTTTTGGCAGAACAGCAAGTCGTCACGGTCCATTGCTAGCGAGTAGTTGGACAAAAATTGATCTAGCTGTGTGCCTGTCATATCGCAAAAACCGTTGAGTGTTGCTACTTCGGTTGGAATTTCGTAGTTGACAACAAGTGTTTGTGGCAACTCTAGGGATGCTTCACGCGCTTCTACAGGGTTGATAACGTATTTTTTGATTTCGGCTACTTGGCTATCTGTCAAAGCACCTTGCAACACGTACACCTTTGCAGTGCGGATAAGTGGCTTTTCGCCACATGAGATAATTTGAATACATTGAGCGGCAGAGTCTGCGCGTTGGTCAAATTGACCTGGAAGATACTCTACTGCAAATACTACGTCAGCTTCGTTTGTTTGCAAGCTGCTGTATGTGTAATCTAGTTGTGGTTCGGAAAATACCGAATTTACAGCGCTATTAAACAACTCTTGGCTGATGTTTTCAGCATCATATCTGTTTAGCACACGAACGTTTGTGAGCGTAGAAATGCCCAGCAAATTGCGTAGTTCGTCCAACAATCCGTTGGCTTCATGTGTAAGACCTTGTCGTTTTTCGACAAAAACTCTAAAAACCATTATTTTTCCTCCGAAACAACTTTCAATGCTTTTTGACCGATATCCTTACGGCAATATGCATTGGCAAAGTTTACTTTTGTAACGTTTTCGTATGCTTGAGCGATTGCTTGTGGCAATGTGTCGGCTGTGGCTGTTACACCCAAAACACGTCCACCAGAGTTTACAAGCTTGCCTTCTACTTCTTTAGCGCCCGCAACAAACACTTTGTCTTCTACACTGCTGTCGATGGTGATTTCGTAGCCCTTTGTGTAGCTTTGTGGGTAGCCTGCAGATGCCACTACAACGCAACAAGCACTGCCTGTGCTAAACTTGACTTCTACTTGGTCAAGCGTTTCGTTTGTTACTGCTTGCATAATTGTAAGAAGGTCACTCTCTAGTAGTGGCAAAACAACTTGTGTTTCTGGATCGCCAAAGCGACAGTTGTACTCGATTACCTTTGGACCGTTTGGTGTAAGCATCAAACCAAAGTACAAGCAACCTTTAAATTTGCGACCTTCGGCGTTCATAGCGTTCATTGTAGGAACAAAAATTGTTTCCATACATTGCTTTGCAATGTCTTCGGTGTAATATGGGTTTGGAGCAATTGTACCCATACCGCCTGTGTTTAGCCCTTTGTCGCCGTCTAGTGCACGCTTGTGGTCCATTGATGAAACCATTGGAACAAGTGTCTTACCATCGGTAAACGCCAATACGGATACTTCTGGGCCGGTCAAAAACTCTTCGATAACTACGTTGTCACCGCTTTTGCCAAATACCTTGTCGCTCATCATAGAGGTTACTGCTTGCTTGGCTTCGTCCAAAGTTTCTGCAATGATAACGCCCTTACCAAGTGCAAGACCATCGGCCTTGATTACGATTGGTAGGTTGACTGTATTTAGATACTCCAATGCTGCTGCTTCGTCGTTGAAAACTTCGTAAGTGGCTGTTGGAATATTGTACTTTTTCATCAAGTTTTTAGAAAACGCCTTGCTACCTTCGATGATAGCTGCCGCCTTACTTGGACCAAAGCAAGCAATACCTGCATTGTTCATAGCGTCAACCATGCCCAAAACAAGTGGATCATCAGGAGTAACTACGACGTAATCAATTTTGTTAGATACTGCAAAGTCAACTGCACCGTCGATATCCTTTGCAGCAATATCTACGCAAATGGCATCACGAGCAATACCGCCGTTGCCTGGCAATGCGTAAAGTTGAGTAATAGATTTGTTTTTCTTAAGTGATTTGATGACAGCGTGCTCTCTGCCACCGCCACCGATTACTAGTACTTTCACAGCTTTTCTCCTTGAATATTAGTGATGGAATAGGCGCATACCTGTGAAGGCTACTACCATATTGTGTTTGTTTGCTGTTTCGATAACGATATCATCACGAACAGATCCGCCTGGCTCTGCTACGTAACTTACACCGCTTTTTCTTGCGCGTTCGATGTTGTCGTCAAATGGGAAGAAAGCGTCGCTACCAAGTGATACACCTGTAATTGTGGACAAATATGCCTTCTTTTCTTCTACGGTGAATGGCTCTGGACGAACAGCAAAGTACTTGTGCCATACGTCGTCACCTAAAACGTCTTCGGCATCATCAGACAAGTAGATATCGATGACGTTGTTCTTTTCCGGACGACCTACGCCTTCAGCAAATTGAAGACCTAGCACCTTTTCGTGTTGACGAAGATGCCACAAATCTGCCTTTTGTGCTGCCAAACGTGTGCAATGGATACGAGATTGTTGTCCTGCGCCTACGCCGATAGCTTGTCCGTCTACTGCAAAGCACACGGAGTTGGATTGAGTGTATTTAAGTGTGATTAGTGCGATTATCAAGTCAATTGCCTTATCTTCTGGCAAGTTTTTGTTTTCGGTAACAATGTTGGAAAGCAAAGCATGGTTGATTTCAAAGTTGTTGCGACCTTGCTCGAACGTGATACCAAATACTTGCTTTGTTTCGGTTACTTGTGGTACGTAGTTTGGATCAATTTGCACTACGTTGTAGCCGCCCTTTCTCTTTTGGCAAAGTAGATCCAATGCTTCCTTGGTGTAGCCTGGAGCAATTACGCCGTCGGATACTTCACGGAAGATGATTTTTGCAGTTGTCAAATCACATACGTCGGACAATGCTACCCAATCGCCAAATGATGACATACGATCCGTACCACGAGCACGAGCATATGCACAAGCAAGTGGAGATTCGTCAAGACCTTCGATGTCATCGACAAAGCAAGCTTTTTTGAGATTGTCGCTCAAAACCTTGCCTACTGCCGCACTTGTAGGAGAAACGTGCTTGAAACTTGTTGCAGCAACCATACCTGTTGCTTGCTTGATTTCCTTTACTAGTTGCCAGCTGTTGAAAGCATCCAAAAAGTT
>JAZQUN010000052.1:0-3605 GCA_045631385.1 Clostridia bacterium | reverse complement strand
GCAAGCCTTCTTGATTAGAACTGGTGCTGGTGGTGTCTTAAGTACGAATGTGAACGAACGGTCTTGGTAAATAGTTACGATAACTGGAATAATAAGACCTGCTTTGTCTTGTGTCTTGGCATTGAATTCCTTTGTGAAACCAGGAATGTTAATACCGTGAGGACCAAGAGCGGAACCTACTGGTGGAGCTGGTGTTGCTTTACCTGCAGGTAGTTGCAATTTTACAACTGCTGTGACTTTCTTTGCCATTTTTCTTTCCTCCTGTGGTTTTAGCGAGAGCAAATAACCTATTTTTGCACTCTCCCATTAAATATTGTTTTTTTGCGTATTACGCCTACGCAAAGGCGTGTTTATAACTACTCTTCAACTGTTACAGTTGTAGGGTTGTTAATCTTTTCTACTTGGACAAAGTCCATATCAACGGATAGTTCACGACCGAACATGTTTAGGTTTACAGAAACCTTTTGGTGTGGTCTATCGATGGATTTGATTACGCCAATCAAGCCTTCGAATGGACCGCTAACTGCTGTTACAGTGTCGCCTACTTCCATGTTGAAGTCTACTACGTAATCTTCTAGTCTCAAACGCTTAACTTCTTCTTCACTCAAGCAGCATGCTTTACCATTTGGGCCTACAAAGCCTGTTACGCCACGAGTGTTTGTTAGCATAAACCAAATTTGAGACGAATATTTAAGTTTGACGAATACGTAACAAGGCATTACTTTAGCTTCATAAGCCTTTTTCTTGCCATTTTTTTCTTCGATTACTGTTTCGGTTGGAATTTTGATATCGACAATGATGTCTTGCCAGTTGTTGTTTTCGATCAACTGCTCCAAGCTTGCCTTTACCATATTTTCATAACCAGAATAAGTATGAAGAATATACCATCTGTATTCGTGTTCGCTGTTGATTCCCTTCATAATCGTTACGCTGGAAGTTGTACTAGCAAGAAGCTAAACAAAGAGTCAACACCAAAAATCACCAACAAGAAGAACAATACAACAGCAAGAACGATGCCTGTATTTTTTACTACTGTGTTAAGATTTGGCCAGGAAACCTTTTTAAGTTCGCTCCAGCTTTGCTTAAGGAAACGACCTAGTCTCTTGAAAAAGCCAGCTTTTTTTGTTTTAACTTGTGCCATAAAGCTTTCTCCTATTACTTAGATTCCTTGTGAACAGTGTGTTTTTTGCAGAATTTGCAGTATTTGTTTAGTTCCAATCTTTCGGTTGTTGTCTTACCGTTTTTGTAATTGTCGTAGTTACGTTGTTTGCATTCTGTGCAAGCAAGAACGACCTTTACTCTGTTGCCTTTTTTTGCAGCCATGATAATCACGTCTCCTATATATATTTGTAAAATTTTCACACGAAAAAAGTACACCCTATAGCGAGTGCCTAACTATCTTACCACAATTTACTTGTCGTGTCAACAGTATTTACACTTTTTTTCAACTTTTGGGCATTTATTTACTACTTTTTTTGATATTTTGCCCGTATTTCGTAATTGTTGCGGTACGTGGACGCAACAATGCTTTACGCAAAAAAAAGTGCCTGCAAAGCAAGCACTTTTATTTTGTGTGATGTGATTAAGCAAGAATCTTAGCAACTACACCAGAACCTACTGTACGGCCACCTTCACGGATCGCCAAACGAAGACCTTCTTCCATAGCGATTGGAGTGATAAGTTTAACAGTGATGTGTGTGTGGTCACCAGGCATAACCATTTCTGTACCCTTGTCAAGTTCGATAGAACCTGTAACGTCAGTTGTACGGAAGTAGAATTGTGGTCTGTAACCGTTGAAGAATGGGCTATGACGGCCACCTTCTTCCTTAGTTAGAACGTATACTTGACCTTCGAATTCTTTGTGTGGTGTTACGCTCTTTGGTTTAGCGATAACTTGACCACGTTCGATGTCTGTACGTTGAACACCACGAAGCAACAAACCTACGTTGTCACCTGCGCAAGCTTCGTCAAGAAGTTTACGGAACATTTCTACGCCAGTAACTGTTGTGTTTTTGATTTCGTCTTTCAAACCAACGATTTCTACTGGGTCAAGGTTTTTAACGATACCACGTTCTACTCTACCTGTAGCAACTGTACCACGACCTGTGATTGTGAATACGTCTTCTACTGGCATCAAGAAAGGCTTATCTGTAGCACGTTCTGGAGTTGGGATGTAGCTGTCAACAGCTGCCATAAGTTCCTTGATAGGAGCGAATGCTGGGTCTTCGATACCCTTACCAGCTGTCATAGCGTCGATAGCCATTTTAGCACTACCTTTAACGATTGGAGTGTCATCGCCTGGGAAGTCGTAGTTGGAAAGAAGTTCTCTGATTTCCATTTCTACTAGTTCTAGCAATTCTTCGTCGTCTACAAGGTCAGTCTTGTTCATGAATACTACGATGTATGGTACACCTACTTGGCGAGCAAGAAGGATGTGTTCACGTGTTTGAGGCATTGGACCGTCAGCTGCAGATACAACTAGGATTGCGCCGTCCATTTGCGCAGCACCAGTGATCATGTTTTTAACGTAGTCCGCGTGGCCTGGGCAGTCAACGTGAGCGTAGTGACGAGAGTCTGTTTGGTATTCAACGTGTGCTGTGTTGATCGTGATACCACGAGCTCTTTCTTCTGGAGCCTTGTCGATTTCGTCGTACTTCATAATTTCAGCTTTACCTTGAAGAGCCATTGTCATTGTGATAGCTGCTGTCAAAGTTGTCTTACCGTGGTCAACGTGGCCGATTGTACCAATGTTAACGTGTGGTTTGCTTCTGTCAAATTTAGCTTTTGCCATTGTTTGTAATCCTCCTGAGTTGTTTTCCTCAAAATTATTTTTTTTATAATATATTTATTATATAATATTTTTTTTATTTGGTCTACACTTTTTTATAAATTTACCAAATTATTTTGCAGATTCTTTAGCCATTTTTGCCTTGATTGCTTCTGGAACTTTAGCAAAGTGGTCAAATTGCATAGAATAGTTACCACGGCCTTGAGTTCTGCTTCTCAAGTCGGTTGCATAACCGAACATTTCTGCAAGTGGGATGTAAGCGTCAAGCACTTGTACACCATTGCGGATTTCAATACCATTTACGCTACCACGACGGCTGTTTACGTTACCAAGAACGTCGCCTAGGTACTCTTCTGGCATTGTGATTTCTACCTTCATCATAGGTTCTAGCAATACTGGGTTAGCCTTTGCAGATGCTTCTTTGAATGCCAAAGAACCTGCAATTTTGAACGCCATTTCGCTACTGTCGACTGCGTGGAAGCTACCGTCATATACTGTAACTCTGAAGTCAACCATTTCGTAACCAGCAAGTGGGCCTGTCTTGGATGCTTCTTGGATACCCTTGTTGATAGGTTGGATGTATTCCTTAGGAATGCTACCACCAACAGTTTCGTCAACAAATTCGTAACCCTTACCTGGTTCAAGTGGTTCCATACGAACTTTACAGTGACCGTATTGACCGCTACCACCGGATTGACGTACGTACTTACCTTCTGCTTCTACAGCACGTGTGATTGTTTCACGGTAAGATACTTGTGGACGACCTACAGTTGCTTCTACTTTGAATTCGCGCAACAAACGGTCTACGATGATTTCC
>JAZQUN010000051.1:0-8449 GCA_045631385.1 Clostridia bacterium | reverse complement strand
AAAGCATCTTACGCATTGGTGGATAGGCAAGGAAGCACGCTGTTTGTCAAACTTATTTTGCCACAAACAACAAATCCACCGCAAGATTTGTCTGTGCCCAGCAACATAGTTGCTCAAGCCGATGGCGTAATCACTCGCATGGTTGTGGTACAGGGCAACGCAATAGTAAAGGTTGGGGACACCGTCAAGCGTGGTCAAGTGCTAGTAGAAGGCAAACGCGTCTACAACGACGGTACGTACGACACCGTCACCGCCATTGCTCAAGTGTGGGCAACGGTTAGCCAAAGTGCAACGGTTACTCATCAGCCCAACCAAACCGTTTTGGTGGATACCGACCAAACTTTTACTCGTACAGTAATCAAACTTGGCAACTACACTAGCCAAAAGCCAGTACCTTTTGAGCACTTTCGCATGGTTGAGTGTAAAGCTGTCAACTTGTGTGGAGTAGTGGTAGAAAGGCAACTCTTTTGCCAACAGACATACAGTCAGGTACAAGTTCCGCTCAGTCAAGTACTTGATCAACTCAAAAGCGATGCGCTAGCCCAAGCAACAAGCAAGGCAGAGTTTGTCGTGCTGAGCGTAAATTACAAAGTAGAAAACAATTTTGTTACAGCCACCGTCACAGGTACGATGGACGTTGCAACAAACACTAAATAACTCGGAGGACAAAATTACGATAGTCACCAAAAAAATAGCCGTAGATAGCGTCGACGTACTAATCAAAATTTTTGGCGCATACGACGAAAACATCAAAATAATTTGCCAAGCCTTTGACGTAAAGACCGTCATTGCCGAGGGGCAAACGCTTTTGCAGGGCGAATCTGCCCAAGTTGATATGGCGCAAGCCGTAATCGACAAACTTGCCGACCTTATTTTCAAAGGCGAAGAAGTAGACGTAGGCAGGGTAAATTACTTTTGCGACTGTGCTAAAGAAGACAAGCTTGACGAAGTGGACAAGCTGTTGTCCGACAACGTTGCCATTACTCACCGTGGAAAACCTATCAAAAGCAAGACGGTAGGGCAAAAAAAGTACGTTGATGGCATCAACAAAAACACCATCACCTTTGGTGTTGGACCTGCCGGCACAGGCAAAACCTATCTATCTGTTGCCCTAGCAGTAAATCATCTCAAAGCAAAAAAGGTAGACAAGATAATTCTTACCCGCCCAGCAGTAGAAGCCGGCGAAAAACTAGGCTTTTTGCCAGGCGACTTGCAGGAAAAAGTCAACCCATATTTGCGCCCACTGTACGATGCACTTCAAGAAATGCTTGGTATGGAAACGTTTTCTAAAATGATGGAAAAGGGCGTGATTGAGATTGCTCCTTTGGCATATATGCGTGGTCGCACGCTAAACAATGCCTTTGTGATACTAGACGAAGCACAAAACACAACTTGTGAACAAATAAAAATGTTTCTCACCCGCTTGGGCGAAAACAGCAAAATGGTAATAAACGGCGATTTGACACAAATCGACTTGCCGCAAGGCAAAACAAGTGGACTAAAACATGCCACAAAAATCTTGAAAGATGTGCCAGATATCTACATTGCACGATTCAGCGAAAAGGACGTTGTACGACATCCTTTGGTGCAGCTAATTGTCAAGGCATATCAAACAGCAGAGGAAAAAAACAATGACAAGTAAAGTAAAAAAGAAAGACAACGGATACAAAAACCTATGGGTGTTTTTTCTAACGTTCCTAGTATTTTCTGTACTAATTTTGTTGTCTAATATTAGCAAGTTGACAAACACCAACATGGTTGTAATGGTCAGCTCTACCTTGCTACTAATCAGCTCTATTGCTGTGTTTGTTTACTATTCGGACAAAGCAATAGCAACCAGCACACGCAAAATTGCAACGCTGTGCGCCACAATGTTGGTAAGCTACGTGCTAATTTACATTTGCGACGTAATCGTAGGCCAAGTCGAAATTGCTCCGTTTGCTTTGTGCACCTTGGTAATTTCGCTATTGGTGTCCGGTAAAAGTAGCTTTATTGGCAACTTTTTGGTAATCATTTTGTATTACTTGCAACACGTAAACTTTCAGTCGGGAACAATTTTGTTTGACGAAACAAGCTTCTTCGTGTTGTTTGCAGGTATTGCAACGGCGGTTTGCTCTTCCTGTGTACAAGGCAAGTATTCATCTAGATTTTCTTACATTTCCATTGGCTTTGTGCTTGGACTAATTTCTGCAATTTGCAGATTACTGGTATTTTTGATGGTAAACCCAGCGCAAAATTGGGAAACTATTTACATGCCACTTATCTGGTCGTTTGTTGGTGGTGTACTAACAACAATGGTAATGTTTGTTTTGTTGCCAATTTTTGAAAGACTGTTCAACGTGATATCTCCATTTAGATATTCCGAAATTGCCAGCACCAACACAACGCTTATGCGCAAAATGTATGAAGTTGCACCAGGCACGTACAGTCACAGCTTGACAGTAGCTAACTATGTCGAAGCTTGCGCATCAGCCATTGGCGAAAACCCATTCCTTGCCCGTGCCATTGCATACTATCACGACATCGGCAAGATGAAAAACCCACAATATTTTTCTGAAAACCAACTAGACGGCGTCAATTTGCACGATCAAATTACACCAGAAACTAGCGTGTCTATCATCAAATCTCACACAACCTACGGTATTGCTCTTGCTAAACAGTACCGTTTGCCTATCGAAATCCAACGTGCCATCGTCGAGCACCACGGCACAATGCCTATCAAGTATTTCTACTTCAAGGCTCAAAAGTACACCGACGGCAAACTTGCCTACGACGATTACAGCTACGATGGTAGCAAGCCAACAAGCAAGTTGACTGCAATCCTTATGATTTGTGATGCCTGCGAAGCAGCCCTTCGTGCATCCAACAACAAAAGTAAGGCCGAAAGCATCGTAGATAGCATTGTTGACGAGCGTATGCGCTTTGACCAATTTAGCGACTGCCCACTAACAATGCAAGAAATTGACATTATCAAAAGCACAATCATTACAACCTTTATCGGTATCAAACACAAGCGTGTTAAGTACCCAGAAATCAAACTAGAAGGTGACAACAGATGACGGTTAAGTTTTTTGGCAAAGTGCCATTTGGCTACAAACGTAACATCAAAAAATTGTACTCCATTGCCCTAGAGCATCTAGGACAAACAGCCGTACCATTTCAAGTATCGGTAAGCTTTGTATCGGCAGAGCAAATCCATCAAATCAACTTGGAAACTCGCAACGTGGATAGACCAACCGACGTGTTGAGCTTTCCAACAGTAGACAACCCTACCCGTGCCGTGTTGGAGTACGACGACTTTGTTGGTGCAATCAGCCCAGATACCAACGAATGTTTGCTTGGCGACATTATCATTTGCAACCAAGTGGCAATTCAGCAAGCCAAGGAATACGGACACAGCCACAAGCGTGAAGTGTGCTTTTTGGCATTGCACGGCTTGTTGCATTTGCTAGGCTTTGACCACGTTGAAGAGCAAGACGAAAAACAAATGACACAAACACAAAAACAAATACTAGACAAATTTGGAGTTAAACGCGACTAATGAGAAAAACAGGTTTTATTGCAATCGTAGGACTAGCAAACGCAGGTAAATCATCCTTGCTAAACGCACTAATCAAGCAAAAGGTAGCCATTGTATCACCAAAGCCACAAACAACACGTGACAACATCTTGGGTATCTGGACAGACGACAACTCACAAATGGTGTTTGTGGATACTCCAGGCTTTTTGAAAAGCAAAAATGCCCTTGGCGATTACATGCTTAAAAACATCGACAGCGCAGTAACCGACGTTGACGCAATTTTGCTTGCTATCGACGGTCACGACGGCATTGACGAAAAGGAACTTGCTCAAATCGACCTTTACAGCAAAAAAGGCTTGCCAATGGTAGTGGCAGTAACCAAAACGGATATCACTCAACCAGAAAAACTCATCCCACACCTAGCAAAGCTTAACCAATACGAGTGCATCAGCGAAGTATTTTGTGTATCCGCACACAAAAACAAGTACGTCGAAGATTTGAAAAATGCACTCAAAAAGTATTTGTCTGGTACAGAAATGTTTTTTGAAGAAGACGACGTAACCGATAAATCCCAACGCTACTTGGTTCAAGAAATCATCCGCGAAAAGATTTTGCTTGCCTTGGACGAAGAAATTCCACACGGCGTAGGCATCGAGCTTAACAAAATGCAATGGAACGAAGAAGACGATCGTTGGGAAATTGACGCCAACGTCATCATCGAAAAAGCGTCACACAAGCCAATCATTTTGGGTAAGCGTGGCGAAATGATTAAGACCATCGGCACGTCTGCTCGTCAAGCCATCCAACGCATGCTAGACGAACGCGTCTACTTGGAGTTGTGGGTAAAAGTCAAAGAAGACTGGCGCAACAACAAATACGTGATGACCGAACTAGGTTATTTTACAAAATAAGTACTAAATTTTTGCAAATTGATGCACCCTAATTACAGACGTATTTGTAAGGAGTGCAATTATGAAAGACACCTTGTGGAAACTGTTTAAGCAAACGGGAAACCCTGCTTATTACTCACTTTACAAAAGGTTAGACAATCAAAATGGACGTAACGACAAAAGCCATCACTCTGAAGGCAAGTGACTACAAAGAAAACGACAAATTGCTGCTAATCTACTCGCTAGATTTTGGCAAAATCACCGTGCACGCGCGCGGAATAAAAAAGGCTACTGCAAAGATGAAATTTGCAGGCGAGCCTTTTTGCTTTGGTCAGTTTGATTTGGCAGTATCTCGTGACCGTTACACACTTAAGACGTGTGAGCAAACGGAAAGTTTTTACACCTTGCGCGAAGATTTGCTTTCTTTTTACGCAGGTTGCTCCATTGTAGATACGCTTGCCGTGATGGAAAGCGAAGGGCAAGCCAATGCCGACGTGTTTGTTGCAACACTCAAAAGCTTGTCGCAACTATCTAGCGGTGTCAACCCACAGCTTGTCGCATTGCACTTTGTAATTGCCTACTTGGATTTGTGTGGCTACAAGCTTCAACCCAACCTTTGTGTAGCCTGTCAACAAAGGCTAGAAGGTAGGGCGTATTTGGATTTAGCTCAAGGCGGGTTTGTGTGTGACCATTGCCAAACACCCAATTCGCTAGTGGTATCTAAATCAGCAAAGGTGCTTTTCGATTTGTTGGAAGGTTTGCCTGTTGATAAACTCAAAAACGTCAACGCGCCAAATACTCAAGTAAAGGAGTGTTTGCAAATACTATCGACCTATATTGCTCACGACTTTGGCAAAATCAAGTCCTTGTCCGAGCTGGCAAAAATGTAGTCAAAGGAGAAAACACAATGGGATTAATTAACTGTTCTGCGTGTGGCAAAGCAATAAGCGACAGAATAAATTTTTGTTTTCATTGCGGTTCGCCAGTAGTAAACAACAATGTCATTTCTTGTGCTAAATGTGGCGGAAAAGTTGCGCTAACAGACAAGTTTTGTAAGCATTGTGGTGAAAAAATTCTTTTAGATAAACTAGACGTAGTAATTTGTGCCGACTGTGGTGCAACCATCAGCAAAGGCGACTTGGTTTGTACTCATTGTGGTGGCCCTGTTGACAACGTCAATGTTGCCAACGTCAATGTGATTGCGTGCAGTAGATGTGGTGGCGTAATCGATTCCACCGATAAGGTATGCAAGCACTGCGGAAAACCAGTAAGACAAAAGCAACACATCGTAGTCGACAATCCAGAAGACTTTGAGATGCGTGGCAACTACTTGCTCAAGTATTTAGGCAGCGACCCTCACGTAGTGATCCCAAGCTCTGTTACAGTCATTGGTGAAAAGGCTTTTTATGGCAACAAGTACGTCAGAACAGTAACCATGCATGATGACGTTACAAACATCGAGAAAGGCGCTTTTGCTCGTTGTCCAGCACTAAAAAGTGTCAAATTTGGTGAAAATTTGCATACAATTGGAAGGGAAGCATTTATTGGTTGTATAAACTTGCAAGAAATAAATATCCCAGATGGTGTAATGCTAGTGCCACACAAAACGTGTAATGGTTGCAAAATGTTGAGTTCAGTTTCTCTACCAAACACAATATTGCAAATAGACGAATATGCTTTTGCTGGGTGCGTATCGTTGCTACGCATTGATTACGCTGGCACAAAAAAAGAGTGGCGCAACATCAAGCAGAATGGCAGGATTTATAATGCTTTCGACATCAAAGTTGACTGTACAGACGCAATAATTTATGCAGAAAAAAGATAAAACACCAAGCACGGACTGGTAGTCCGTGCTTTTTTGATGCCATTTTAAATTTGTCAATACTTTTTGGTAAAATTTTTGTGTAAAAATTTTGCAAAGTCTATTGAAATTAGTTTTGCAAAGGTATAAAATTAGTTTATCTAATAATAAAGTGCAATTTATTGCAAAGGAGACAAACAAATGTCGCATAAGTATGTTTATTTGTTTAGTGAAGGCAACGGCAAAATGCGTGAACTTTTGGGTGGCAAAGGTGCAAACCTAGCGGAAATGAGCAACCTTGGTATGCCAGTACCACGCGGATTTACAATCACAACCGAGGCCTGCAACCGCTACTATGCTGATGGCGAAGTTGTCAACGCCGAAATCGAGCAGTCCATCATGGAGTACGTCGAGTTTTTGCAAGCCGATACAGGCAAACGCTTTGGTGATTTGCAAAACCCATTGCTAGTGTCCGTGCGCTCTGGTGCGCGTGCATCTATGCCGGGCATGATGGATACTATTTTGAACCTTGGTCTAAATGACGAAGTAGTAGAAGCCTTTGCAACTAAAACCAACAACCGTCGCTTTGCATACGACAGCTACCGTCGTTTTATCCAAATGTACTCCGACGTAGTAATGGAAGTTGGCAAAAAGTACTTTGAAGAGCTCATCGACAAAATGAAGGAAAGCAAAGGTGTCAAGCTAGACACCGAGCTTGATGCTGATGATCTAAAAACGCTTGCTAGTCAATTCAAGGCAGAGTACCTAAAGGCAGTTGGCAAGCCTTTCCCAACCGATCCCAAGGAACAACTTTTGGGTGCTATCAAGGCGGTATTCCGTAGCTGGAACAACCCACGTGCAATTTACTACCGCCGTATGAACGAAATCCCAGGCGACTGGGGAACAGCTGTTACCGTGCAAGAAATGGTGTTCGGCAACATGGGCGATACGTCTGGCACAGGCGTAGCATTTAGCCGCAACCCTGCCACAGGCGAAAAGGGGCTTTTTGGCGAATATTTGATGAATGCGCAAGGCGAAGACGTTGTTGCAGGCGTTCGCACGCCGCACAGTATCGACCACCTAAAGCAAGAAAACCCACAAACTTATCAGCAGTTTTTGGATATTGTAAACAAACTAGAAAAGCACTATCGTGACATGCAAGATATGGAGTTTACCATCGAAGATGGTAAGTTGTTTATGTTGCAAACACGCAACGGCAAGCGCACGGCAGCTGCAGCCATCAAAATTGCTTGCGATTTGGTAGACGAAGGACTTTTGACGGAAGAAGAAGCACTTGCATCTTTGGATGCCAAACAGCTGGAAGCATTGCTACATCCACAGTTTGACCAAGCCGCTCTCAAAAAGGCAACTCCAATAGGCAAGGCATTGCCAGCATCTCCCGGTGCAGCGTGTGGCAAAATTGTCTTCACCGCCGAAGAAGCAACTCAATGGGTAGTGGAAAAGGGCGAAAAGAAGGTAATCTTGGTACGCTTGGAAACTTCGCCGGAAGATATCGAAGGCATGAACTATGCGCAAGGCATTTTGACAGCGCGTGGTGGTATGACAAGCCACGCCGCCGTTGTTGCTCGCAGTATGGGTACTTGCTGTGTATCCGGTTGCAACGAGATGGTAATTGACGAAAAGAAGAAGTGCTTCACTTTAGGTGGCAAGACTTTCCACCAAGGTGACTGGATTTCGCTTGACGGTGCAACAGGTAACATCTACGGTGAAGCCATCGCCACTGTTCCTGCAACGGTATCGGGCGACTTTGGTAGGGTTATGGCTTGGACGGACAAGTTCCGCAAGCTTCAAGTTCGTGCCAACGCCGATACTCCAAGAGACGCGCGTCAAGCACGCAAACTAGGTGCGGAAGGCATCGGTTTGTGTCGTACCGAACACATGTTTTTTGATGCAGATCGCATTTTTGAAATGCGCAAAATGATTGTGTCCGATACAGTCGAGCAACGCGAAAAGGCGCTAGAAAAGTTGCTACCAATGCAACAGGCCGACTTTGAGCAAATTTACGAAGCAATGGAAGGCTACCCCGTTACAATTCGCTTTTTAGATCCACCTTTGCACGAGTTTATCCCAACCAAAGCAGAAGATATTTCTGCCCTTGCCAAAGCAATGGGTAAAAGCGTTGCTTCGCTAAAGAAGATTCTTCGCAACTTGCACGAGTTCAACCCAATGATGGGACACCGTGGCTGTCGTTTGGCAGTTACCTATCCCGAAATTACC
>JAZQUN010000050.1:0-3411 GCA_045631385.1 Clostridia bacterium | reverse complement strand
GATGGTTTCTACCTTGCAAAAAGTAATTACTTTTGATACTACTAAAAGCGCACCACAACCTAACGCTCCATTTGGCAGGGGTGCAAGAGAGTGCCTAGACTTTGTTCTTGACCTTGCAAAGGGTTGGGGGCTTGATACATACGATGACGATGGATTTGCCGGCCACGTTGACTACAAAGGCACAGGCGACGAAGTGCTTGGTATCCTTGGCCACCTAGACGTTGTTCCAGCCAAGGAAAGCGACGGTTGGGCGCATCCACCATTTGGTGGCGTGATTGCCGATGGCAAATTGTTTGGCCGTGGCACAATGGACGACAAAGGCCCTATGATTGCCTGTCTTTACGCCGTAAAAGCACTTAAGGAAAGCGGCTTTGTACCAAGCAAAACCATTCGCTTGATTTTCGGTTGCGACGAAGAAAGCGGTATGCAATGCGTAAAGCACTACTTCTCCACAATGCCAAAGCCACAAATATCCTTTTCGCCAGATGGGGACTTCCCAGTGATCAACCGTGAAAAAGGTATTTATCAATTTGACATCAACTTTGGCAAGATTGATAGCAACGTACTTGATATCCACGCTGGCGATCGCACCAACGTTGTTGCCGGCAAGTGCGTAACCAAGCTTGACAAATCCGTTGACCTTGGCGAATACGCTAGTCTGTTTGAAGAAAAGGAAGACTGCTACGTACTTACTACACTTGGCAAAAACGCTCACGGCAGCACTCCACAAGAAGGACTTAACGCTACTTGGAAAACTTTTGAAGTGTTGGCAAAGTTGTTCCCAAATGACAAGGCACTTGGCTTTGTTGCTAGCAAGATGCTAGACTACACCGGCGAAACTTGGGGTATCAAGTTGACTGATGCCGAAAGTGGCGCATTGACTTGCAACATCGGTGTTGTGCGTGTGGTAGACGGTTGCTTGACAATCAGCGTTGACGTACGCTTCCCAGTAACTTACACTTGCGACCAATTCTACAACCTTGTAACAAGCGTTACACCATACCAAGTTTGCCCAGACCACATCAGCGAGCCTTTGTTTGTGCCAGCAGACAGCTTTTTGGTGGAAACGTTGCTATCCACTTACGATGACGCTGTGGGTGGTAAGAGTGAGCCTCTGGCTATCGGTGGCGGTACATACAGCCGTTGCTTGCCAAACTGTGTGGCATTTGGTCCACTTTTCCCAGGGGAAGAGCAAACCATCCATATGCCAAACGAAGCAATTAGCCTAGACAACCTAGAAAAAATGACACTCATCTACATGGATGCAATAATGCGCCTATCTAAATAACAGCAAAACAACGGGGAGCACGCAAATGCGTTGCTCCCCTTTTTTACTTGCAAATTATTTGTTTGTAATAAGTTCGTAAAAGTCGTCCAGCGACAGATATCCCTTGGCAACGGCAAAAAACTTGTCGTCGTACTTATCCACCATGTCGCAAGCCACGTCAATCATGTACTTGATTGCCTCGCAGGATAGCTCCATGCCACCCAACAAAAGGGTTGTTACACGGAAACAAATTTCGCGGTTTTTGGCGTTGAACTCAAAGCTTCCGTTGTAAAAGCGCGAGTTTGCCATAGAAATTGCCCTTGCAAGGTTGTCGGTGTTTTGTCTGGGTGTGCGATACGGCAAATATGCTGCTAGCGTTGCCATTTCCTTTTCGGCAGAAATTGTTAGGTAGTAGTTGGAGGACAAATCTTCGCCGTATACGCCAAACTTTACACGAAGCTCGTCGTCAAAGCATTCGTACTTCCAACCAAGGTCGTTTAGCACCTGTTTTACGTTGTTGTAGCATCTGTTTTCTAATCTATCTCTCATTGCCATATCTATTACGCTCCTTGCATCATTGCGTCAAATTGGGCAAAGGACATTTGACCCGTTGCCACTTGGTACAAATGCTTGTTGTATTTGTTTACGCACGAATAGGTAAACAACAACAATGGCTCGATGGCCTCCTTGGTCGCTTCCATGCCTGTGTAGTTGGTTGCCATACGAAAAACAATTTCGTTTTTGACTTCGCTAAAGTCAAAGCTGCCCAAGCTTAGACGGCTGTTTATTAGGTTTACTGCTTGCGCTACGTCGTTGACGTAGGAAGCACCCACCGTAAACGGCAGGGTGGAAAGCACAAATGCAACGTCTATTTTGGTGTTTGCCATAAAGACAATGTTCACCTTCATGTTGTCGCCGTTGATGTCCAACTCTATGCGATACTTTTCGTCGTTGGCGTCGTACTTAAAGTTGTAGCCGTCGCATACCTTTTGAAAAAGCTTGTATACGTTTTTTGCTTCTTTTTCGCTGTTAAAAGCCATAGTTTTTGTTTCCCCCTATTGAGTTACTTACATTTTACGCCCTTTTGCACGCCTTGTCAATACCCAATTTGGCGGTTTGCGTGTATGGATAATTTATTGCAACTCACACTAATATAGTAATTATGGGGGTTATATGAAGAAAAATTTGTTTTTGTGGCAATTTAGCGGATTTGCCGTGTGTAGTTTGATTGGAACGTTGCTTCACTTTTTATTTGACTGGATGGGTAACAGCCTTTTGGTTGCACCATTTAGCGCAGTAAACGAATCTACTTGGGAACATATGAAACTGACCTTTTTTCCTATGGTTGTCTTTGCTTTGTTTCAGCGTGGGTGGTTTAGAGATAGGCTAAACTTTTGGAAAATTAAGTGCCTTGGCTCGCTGATTGCCCTTGCGCTTGTACCAGCATTGTTTTACACCGTAAAAGGCGTTGTGGGTAAAGTGCCCGATTGGGTAAACATTGTGGAGTTTTTTGTTGCGCTAGCGTTGGCGTTTGGCTGGGAATACTTGCAGTTTAGCAAGGCGGATAAGCCTACTAAAAGCTGGGTGTATTTGCTTATTTGGGTTGCTGTTGCGATTTGCTTTGCGCTGTTTACCTTCTTCCCGCCAAATATCGCATTGTTCGTTGATCCCGTAACTCTTGGCAGGGGAATTGTGCAGTAATGGTGGAAATGACGGGACTTGCCACCACTTTTTTGATGAAAATTTGCAAATAGGTATTCCTGTTTGGTGGGTTTTGTGGTATACTTGCTGCATAAGGAGTACGCCATGACAGATTTTGACAAAATTAAGCAGTTTTTTGTGGATCACGCCTACAAATACGTCAACTACAAGGTGGTTGGTAGCGACGAGTTGAAGGCTCAACGCTTCCCTGATGAATACACCGCAAGCAATATCTTTGCCAACAAAGACGTTGTGGATTTTTTTGCAGTAGAGTTTCCCTACCAAAGTAATCCACCACTTGTTGACGTGGAGTCGCTAGACAGCTTCACCTTTGGCATCTACTTTGTAAACTACGGCAACCAAATTGTGATTGACGACACAAGACGCACTTGGGATTGCGGTGCAGATAGCCCCGAGGGTAACGGCATAATTGCCGCTCAACT
>JAZQUN010000049.1:0-6860 GCA_045631385.1 Clostridia bacterium | reverse complement strand
GCAAGCTCAAGCTTGTTTCTTGCCATACGAATTTGGATTTTGTCTTCGTTTTCCGTACCACGCTTTACCAAACGGTCGTACAAATCTTGTTCGCTTGGTGCTTCGATGAAGAACAATACGGACTCGGGATAGTTTTGCTTTACTTGCAATGCACCACGCACGTCAATTTCTAGCAAAACGTCCTTGCCAAACTTAAGCATATCTACAACAAACTTTTTAGGTGTGCCGTAGTAGTTTTCAAAGTGTTGGTCGTACTCCAAAAGTTCGTTGTTGGCTACCATTTCCAAAAAGGTTTCTTGAGATACGAAAAAGTAGCTGCGGTTACGTTGTTCGTTTGGTCTAGGTGCGCGAGTTGTTGCAGAGCGAGAGATAATCAAATCTGGCATGCGTTTAAGCAATTCAGCGCAAATTGTGCCTTTGCCTGCGCCACTTGGACCGGATAGAATAATTAGTTTTCCTTTGTTTGTGTTCATACGTCTTCACCTTCTATTACTCTAGATTTTGTACTTGTTCTCTGATTTTTTCAATCTCATTTTTGATTTCTAACGCAATGTTAGTTAGCGTTACGTTGTTAGATTTGCTGCAAATTGTGTTTGCTTCGCGGTTGAACTCTTGAACCAAAAAGTCAAGCTTGCGACCGATAGGTTGAGTAAGCTTCAAAATGTCGCGTGCGTTTTGGATGTGACAATGCAAGCGTGTAATTTCTTCGTCTACGTTGCACTTATCTGTGAAAAACGCCACTTCGTTGAGTAGCTTTGCTTGATCAACTTCGATGCTACCAAGTGCTTCTTGCATGCGTTGTTGAAGCTTGGTGCGATACTGCACAACCACTTGTGGTGCGTACTCCTGAATTTGATTTAGAAGTTCTTCTACACGATTTATCTTTGCGTTTAGATCTTCAATAAGCTTTTGACCTTCGACCAAACGCATTTCGTTTAGCTTTTCTACTGCAACCAACAATGCTTGTTGCAAAAGTTGTCTGATGGCTTCTTCGTCTTGTTCGGCTTGCTCTACCTTGATTACGTCTGGCGATTTCATAAGCGAATTTACTTGAAAATCGTTTTTGAGACCGGTTTGCTCGGCAAGTTGACTTGCTACTTGCACATATCCTAGTGCCAAGCCCATATCTGCAGTTACTACGCGTGGACGCTCGGATACTTGCTCTATGTTGATAAATACGTCAACGTGACCACGGCTGATATTAGCCGACAACACGTTGCGAATTACGTCTTCGTGCGCGATAAACGAACGTGGAATTTTTGTATTGATATCCAAAAAGCGATGGTTTACGCTTTTCAGTTCGACGGTAAGTTGAATTTCTTCGTTGAGAGAAACTCCCTTGCCGTAGCCTGTCATACTTTTCATAGTTGCTCCTTTTGTGTATATATTTAGTGCATTTGCACGATTAGTTGTTGTTTAGCATTTGTAAAAACTGCACTTCGTCTACAATTTCTAGTCCCAGTTGTTGTGCTTTTGCCAGTTTGCTACCAGCATCGCTACCAACAACAACCAAATTGACTGATTTGGACACTGAAGATGCAATTTCGCCACCGTTGTCGGTAATCAATTTGCCAGCCTGCGAACGTGTAAGGGTTTCTAGGCTACCTGTTAGCACTACCTTTTTGCCACTAAACACGCCTGTTGCTGCCTGTTTCAAAACTGGATTTATATCAACTTGGGTTAGTCTATCTACAATTTGCAAATTGATTTCGTCATGAAAATAGTCGTAGATGGACTGCGCCACAACGTCGCCGATTTGATCGATTGTTAGCAAGTCTTCTACCGAAGCATCCGCCAATGCTTGTACCGACTGATACTTTTTGGCAAGATCCTTTGCAGTAACCGATCCAACGTTGTCGATACCAAGTGCAAAAATAAAGTTTGGCAAGCTTACACTTTTGCTCTTTTCTATCGAATCTAGCAAATTTTGTACCTTTTTAGTTGCAAAACCTTCGAAATAGCCTTTACCGTCGTCGTCAAGAAAATGCTCGTGCGTTAGCGTGTACAAATCGGCTGGATTTGTTACGTTTAGCTTGTCAACTAGCACTTCCATTGTTTTGTCAGAAATGCCTTCGATATCACAGGCATTTTTGCTACAGTAGTGAGTAAGTCTAGATACAATTTGCGGTCTGCATCCAAGGTGATTAGTGCAGAACAAATGCGCTCCGTTTTCCACCAAAATGCTGTTACAAGCAGGACAACGTGTAGGCTTTACAATTTCTACACTGTTTTCGCCCATTTGAGCAAGACCAAGCACTTCCGGAATTACGTCATTGCTTCGACGGATAAACACTTGACTGCCAATAGACAAGTTTTTGCGCAATATATCGCCGTAGTTGTTAAGGGTTGCACGTCTTATGGTAGCTCCGCACAACTCTACTGGTTCGAGATTTGCTGCTGGAGTTAGTTTGCCTGTGCGGCCAACCTGCCAGTCTACAGAGTTTAGTGTCGTTACAACCTGCTCGGCATCAAATTTGTAGGCTACTGCCCACTTTGGAAATTTATCGGTAAAACCAAGCTGCTCACGGGTAGCAAAGTCGTCAACCTTGATTACTACACCGTCTATCAAAAAGTCTAGTGACGAACGGATGCTAGCAATATTGTTGATAATTTGTCTGATTTCTTCAAAACTGCTTGCTTTTTTGCAAATATCGTTGGTTTTGAAGTTGTTTTGCTGTAAAAAATCTACTAACCGCATTTGTGAAGGGACGGTAAAATCGTCTTCACAATAGCCGTTGCTGTAAAACACTGCATCCAAGCTGCGCTTTGCAGTTTCCTTTGGATCTAGGTTTCGAATAGAACCCGCTGCGGCGTTACGAGCGTTTTTCAAAGCATTTTGCGGATACTTGCTGTTGTATTTATCTAGTGCAGACAGTTTCATGTAACCTTCGCCACAAAGCTCTATCTTGCCTTTGTAGTTGATAGTAAGCGGAACACTGCGAATTGTCTTGACTTGCTCGGTTACTACTTCACCAACTTGACCATTGCCACGAGTAGATGCCATTACTAATTTACCTTGATCATACGTACAGCAAATTGTTAGTCCGTCGTACTTGAGCTCTACGGAAAAATCCACCTGCCCTACTGCCTTGGTTACTTTGTTTACCCAGCTTTCTAACTCGTTGAAGCTTTGTGCTTTATCTAGACTGTACAGCTTTTGCAGATGGGCGTGTTGGACAAACTCCTTAAGCGGCTCGCCACCTACCCTTTGCGTTGGGCTGTCGGGAAGTATCACTCCCGTTTGCTTTTCTAGAAGCACTAGTTGGTCGTACAAGGCATCATAGGTTGTATCCGGCACAGACGGATTGTCTAGCACGTAGTACTCATAAGCCCATTTATTAAGTTGATCGACCATTTGTTGCATAGTCATTGTTAGTTTCTCCTAATTACAGGGGTTTGAGTGGCGCAAACTTGACGTTGAGAGATTTTTTGCCCACTGATGTAAACAATACGTCGGCAATGCCGTTGTCATAGCGCAATATCATTCCCTTACCAAAGGTTGAGTGCTCTACCATTTGTCCTACCTTGAACTGCTTCATGTCTTTGTCAGACTTGCCCTTATCAACAGGTGGACGTTGGACTGGCGAAAACTTGTTGAGGCTATCAACATAGTTGTTATCATCCAGCCTTGACTGGCTTACCTTTGGAGCAGGTGTAAGCATCTTTTTGATTTTTGCAAAATAGCTACTTGGGAATTGTTGCTTGCGTTGTCCGTATAAGAAACGAGTTTTGCTGCAGGTTAGGTGCAAATCACGCTTTGCACGAGTAGCTGCAACGTACATTACGCGGTTTTCTTCTTCCATATCGGACAAGCTGTAGGTACTACGTGAACTTGGGAAAATGCCTGACTCTAGACCTACTACAAATACCGTGTCAAACTCCAAACCTTTTACAGCGTGAATGGTTGCAATAGTAACGTAGTTGTCGTCCTTGACGTTGTCACTGACACGATCGGCAACCAAAGATACGTTTTGAAGGTAATCTTGCAAAGTACCTTCTGGGAAGCTTGCTTGAAACTCAATGGCAGATTGCTCTAACTCATCGATGTTCATTGCGCGCTCGTCTTCGCCGTTTTGCATATATACCGAGCGGAACTCTAGTCTTTGCAACAACTCGTGCATAAAGATGGCAACGTTGTTGCTGTTGGCCACTTTCATTAGCTCGACAACTTCTTGATAAAAGTTGGCAAGTTTTGTTATGGTTGCTTTACCGATTACGTCCTGCATGTTGCGTTCGTCGCTGATTACCGAAAACAACGGTATGCAAAGCTGCATAGAAATGTCGTTGAGTTTGGCAAGTGTCGTATCGCCTATACCACGACGGCAAGGCACGTTGATAGCACGCATAAATGCTTCGTTATCAAATGGGTTGACTATCAGTCTTGCATAAGCAAGGGCGTCTTTGACTTCTTTACGGTCAAAAAATTTGAAGCCACCAAACACCTTGAAAGGTATACGGTAACGCATAAATTGTTGCTCAAATGAGCGGGAAAGAGCGTTGATACGCATCAAAATGGCGTAATCGCTGTACTTTTTGCCCAGTGACACACCACGCTGAATTACTTCTGCTGCGTGATAAGCTTCGTCGGCTTCGTCATAGGCTTGGAAAAGCTGTGTTTTGTTGCCATCGGCGTTTTCCGTCCAAAGAGTCTTTGGGAAACGCTTGGTATTGACGGAAATTATTTCGTTTGCTGTATCCAAAATGCGCTTTGTAGAGCGATAGTTTTGCTCCAACTTAAACACTTGCGCACTTGGAAAATCTTTTTTGAAGTTGAGTATGTGGGTTACGTCTGCACCACGCCAAGAATAGATGGATTGGTCGTCGTCACCTACAACAAACAGGCTTTGAGTATTGCCAGCAAGCATCTTGAATATTTGATACTGAACCTTGTTGGTATCTTGAAATTCATCAATGAGTATGTGTTGATATCTTTCTTGATACTTTGCTAGCACTTCGGGAAATTGGCTGAATAGTTTGTGAACGTAAAATAGCAAATCATCAAAGTCCATTGCATTGTTTTCGCTCATTTTTTTGTTGTACTCTGCTAAAATTGATAGATACTTTTGTTCGTCGGCAATGTCGCTGACACTTTCCATGCTTTCGCTGATGTAATCGGCACAGTCTGAATTTAGCACTTCGTCAACAACTTGTTGGTTGACTTCGCAATTAAGTCCTGCAACGTATGAGCCTTGGTTTTTTAGGTAGGACAAAGTGTCGCATACCTTATCCACAAGGGCATTTTCGGTATCTTCTACCATTTGCTTGACAACACGCTTCAATATGCTGCGTTTTTCATCATCGCCGTATATGGAAAAGGTGGTTTGCTTGTTTAAAACCGCGGCTTCACGGCGCAAAACGGATGCGCAAAACGAGTGTATTGTAGAAATGTGCATAAAACCAGCATTACAGTTGGAATCGTACAAACGAGTTTTCATTTCGTTTGCAGCCTTGTTTGTAAATGTGATGGCTAACACGTTGTAAGGATTTACACCACAGTTTTTTACTAGGTGCTCAATACGGTGTGTCAGCACGCGAGTTTTACCACTTCCTGCGCCTGCAAGCACCAAAATTGGACCAACTTCGGCCGTTACTGCTTGCATTTGTTGTGGGTTGAGTTTCATTGTAAAAGTCATAATTTATCTATGTTTTTTAGGATTTCGTTTGGTAAATTTAGCGTTTTCGATTTTGGCTGTTACACCTTTGCCGTTTTCTTTGATGTATTTGCGTTGAATAGCAAATCCAAAGCGACCAATGTGTTTGCCGTTGGCGTAATACTCGCCATGTTGATAGTTGATTAGGTTGGCTTTGGCAAAATCCACCTTGCCATCCACCATGATTTCTTCGTCTACGTGCACGGCAACAACGTCTGCCATAAACACGTCGTGAGAGCCAAGGTTTACTACGTCGAACACCTTACACTCCAAGTTGATTGGGGACTCTTTGATGAGTGGACACTCTACAAAACTTGCACGCTCCTTTGTAAAGCCCATTTCGGCAAATTTATCTACTTCTCTGCCACTTTTGAAGCCACAGTAATCTACTGCTGGAGTAAGATTTTTGCCAGCCAAATTGATTACAAACTGCTTGTTTTCCATAAGCATTTGGTAGGAGTGTCTTTCCGGTCTTACGGAGATGTAAACTCTTGGTGGGTTGGAACACAACACGCCCGTCCAAGCAATAGTTATTATGTTGGCGTTATCATAGTTGCCCACGCTTGCCATAACAGCAGGAAGTGGCCCCATCATTACACTGCCTTTAAGTTGAACTTTGCTCATAGTTTGTCTCCGTATGGGCACAAAAGTTGCCCTGTTATTGATATTTTTACTTGTCCGTTGGTTTTTTCTACTAAGGTGTCACGTAGGTTTTGCACATTTTCGTCTAATACCAAGTACTGCAAACAAACGTCGGTGTCGTAAATTACGTTTTGCATCAGGGCTTTGTCATTTGCTACACGTTGGGCAACCTTAAGCAGACTGTAATCCACTTTGATGTCCATCGTAGAGCAATTGCGCATTTCTACGCGTCTTGCACCATTTAGCCCTAGACTTGCCGTGCCGTTGTATGCGCGTACAAGCCCGCCCGCGCCCAATTTGATGCCACCAAAGTAGCGAGTGACTACAACTACTACTCGGTTGAGCTTGCAGTTTTTGATACACTCGTAAATTGGCATGCCTGCTGTGCCTTGTGGCTCGCCGTCATCGCTGAACTTGGCTTTGTCGTCAAAAATGTAGCCATAGCAGTTGTGAGTAGCATCAAAATGCTTCTTCTTGATTTGCGCTACAAAATCTACGGCTTCTTCGACACTAGCAATGCCTTTTACATATGCGATAAAGCGTGATTTTTCAATCACGTTTTCGCAA
>JAZQUN010000048.1:0-2839 GCA_045631385.1 Clostridia bacterium | reverse complement strand
AATGGGCCGCGAGCCCCTCCTATACCGATAAAATCTTTTACCACCAAGGGATGCCCCTCTTGTGGTCTTATACCGTATTAGCACAAATTTCTCTGTGTTATCCCGTTGTATAGGGCAGGTTGCTCACGTGTTACTCACCCGTCCGCCACTAACAAGAAAGAGCAAGCTCTTTCTTGTCCGTTCGACTTGCATGTGTTAAGCACGCCGCCAGCGTTCGTCCTGAGCCAGGATCAAACTCTTAAGTTTAATCTGACTATGTTAACTTTTGGTTGAGTCTTACTCAACCGCTGGCTAAAATCCTTAAAATTGACTGTGTTTCAATTCATTACTTACTATTCTGTTTTCAAGTTTCTCTCCGCCTACATTCGTAGACAGCCTATTTATTATATTACAACATACAATACTTGTCAACTGTTTTTTTAATTTATTTTCAAGTTTTTTTAATATTTTTTCAACTTTTTTTATCTTTTTTTCAAGTTTTATTTTTGTTGGACAAATTATAAAATGCTCTTGACAAAAAACGCGTTGTAGTTGATAATATTTGCAAGGAGAATTTCTATGCTAATTGACAAAACACTTGCCGAATACACAAACCAACTTGCAAGCGACATGCCAACACCTGGCGGTGGAAGTAGCCTTGCACTTGTAGGACTGAATGCAACTTGCCTTGTGATGATGGCAGCAAACGTAACTATTACCAAACTTGCTAAAAAGGGCACTACTTGCACTCCACTTGTAGATGCAGTTGCTAGTCTTGAACCTATCAAGCAAGAGTTTGCAACCCTAGTAGACAAAGACGCACAAGCCTTTCAACAAATACTAGGCGCAATGAAAATGCCCAAAACAACAGACGAAGAAATTGCCGCACGCAAACAAGCTTTGCAACAAACTTATCTTTACTCTGCAAACGTTAGCTTGGACATCATCAGCAATGCTACAAAATGCTTTGCACTAGCAGACCAAGTAATAGAATACGCCGATCAATTTGTAGTTAGCGATGCCCACATTGGCAAGGCTCTTGCAAAGACTGTTGCAACACTTAACGTACACAACGTTGACGTAAACGTTGATTGCATCACCAATCCGAAAACAAAGACCGATCTTGACAAGCAAAAAGCAGATTTGCTAGCAAAAATTAACTGACATTTTATCTATATATAATATAAAGGACCTGGCACACGCCAAGCCCTTTTTTATTTGTCTAAATTTTGATTATTTCAATTCTGCACGGATACGTCTTACACCACTTGAAGAAGATTGTTCTTTTACGATTACAAACTTACCAAGTTCGCTTGTGTTTGCTACGTGAGGACCGTTGCAAAGCTCTTTGGAGAAATTGCCCATAGAGTAAACCTTTACAACTTCGCCGTACTTGTCGCCAAACAAACCGATAGCACCTGTTTTGCGAGCATCTTCCAATGGCATTTCTTGACAGGTTACTTCTAGTTTATCTGCAATTGCTTGGTTTACAAGGTCTTCAGTAGCTTTAATTTCCTCTTCGGTCATTGGACGACCAAATGAGAAGTCGAAACGAAGTCTTTCTGGAGTGATGTTGCTACCCTTTTGATTTACTTCGTCGCCCAAAATTTTCTTTAGCGCTGCTTGCAACAAGTGAGTTGCTGTGTGCAAACGGGTTGTTGCTTCGCCTGTATCAGCAAGACCGCTCTTGAAAGTGCCTTGTTGCTTGCTCTTTTCTTGGTGTTCGCGGAAAGCTTCTTGGAAGCCTTGTTCGTCTACGGTGTAGCCTTGCTCTGTTGCTAGCTCGATTGTTAGTTCCAATGGGAAACCAAACGTGTCGTACAAACGAAAAGCTTGCTTGCCTGCAATGGCTGTTTCTGGAACGTAGTTAGCATCCTTTTGGGACATAAATTGGTTTTTGCGAGCAATACCAGCAATGCACTTGTCAAACTCTTTCATGCCTTGGTTCAAAGCTGCTTCAAACTTGCCAATTTCCTTTTGGATTTCTGCCAAGATGTAGTCTTTCTTTTCTACCAAAAGTGGGTATGCTTCGTCGTAGATTTCTTCAATATAGATTTTGGAAACATCCAAAAGTGTTGCACTATCAATAGCAAGGTTGCGACAGTAACGGATAGCACGACGCATCAATCTACGCAAAATGTAGCCTGCACCCACGTTGCTTGGAACAATGCCGTTTACGTCACCAATAAGCATTGTAGACGTACGCATGTGGTCTGCAATGATACGCATTGCCTTGCGAGCATCAGCATCTTCATCGTAGTTTTTGCCGGAAACTTCTTGCAACTTTGCAATTACTGGCAAGAACAAGTCGGTTTTGTAACCATCATTGATGCCATTTAGGAAAGCCAAAAGTCTATCCAAACCAAAGCCTGTATCTACGTTTTTGTTAGCAAGTGGCTCGTAGCCTGTTTCGGTCTTTTTGTATTGCATGTATACGTCGTTGCCGATTTCGACATATCTACCACAGTCACAGTTTACGTCGCAATTTGGACCACATGGAGTATCGTGGCGTGGGTAGAACCATTCGTTATCTGGACCACAAGGTGTTCCGACAGTACCTTCTAGCTCCCACCAGTTATCCTTTTTGCCAAGGTAGTAGATGTTTTGTGGCAAAACGCCGACTTGCTTTAGTAAAGCTGCAGTTTCGTCATCTCTTGGGGCACTTTCGTTGCCTTCGAATACTGTAGAGCAGATTTTATCCTTTTCTAGACCGAAAACTTCTGTCAAAAGCTCGAAGGACCACTTTGTCTTTTCTTGCTTGAAGTAGTCGCCAAGACTCCAGTTACCCATCATTTCAAAAAACGTGAAGTGAGAAGAATCGCCTAAGTCGGAGGCCAAGCGGTCTTAGGAAGACAAGACC
>JAZQUN010000047.1:0-2588 GCA_045631385.1 Clostridia bacterium | reverse complement strand
ATAAGTTCTTTTGCACCTGAGTTGTCAGCTGCTTTCAATCTTGTTTGTGGTTGAATCACTGTTTCTGTCCTCCTAAATTACTTAGCCTTTTCGACGATTTCTAGCAAACGCCAGTTTTTGTCTTTAGACAATTTGCGTGTTTCTGCAATGCGTACTGTATCGCCAACACCGCATTCGTTGTTTTCATCGTGTACCTTGTACTTTGTTGTCTTGGACACGGTCTTTTTGTAAAGTGGGTGCTTGTACTTGTTTACGATTGCAACTACGATTGTTTTGTCCATCTTGTCGGATACTACTACACCGACTCTTTCTTTTCTACTATTTCTTTCAATCATGGTCTTGCTCCTTCATTACGCCTTTGCAGAAGATTGTGCTTCTCTTTCTTTTAGCACAGTCTTTACTCTTGCGATGTCTTTCTTAACAGTATTAAGTGCAAGAGGGTTGTTAAGTTGTCCAGTTGCGTGAGAAAGACGCAAATTGAACAATTCTTTCTTCAAATCAGCCAACTTTTGAGCCAATTCTACATTATTAAGTTCACGGATATTACTTGCTTTCATCTGCGCTTACCTCTTTCTTTACGAACTTACATTTTACAGGAAGCTTGTGGCTTGCTAGACGCAATGCTTCACGAGCTTGTTCTTCTGTAATACCAGCCATTTCGAACATTACGCGACCTGGCTTAACTACTGCTACCCAGTATTCTGGGCTACCTTTACCGGAACCCATTCTGGTTTCTGCTGGTTTCTTTGTTACTGGTTTGTGAGGGAAGATGTCTACCCAAACTTTACCACCACGCTTTACAAAACGTGTCATAGCGACACGGGCTGCTTCGATTTGGTTGCTTGTAACCCATGCTGGTTCCATAGCCATCAAACCGTATTCGCCGTAAGCAACTGTGTTGCCCTTGTGTGCAACGCCCTTCATTCTACCACGGAATTGACGACGTCTTTTAACTCTTTTAGGCATTAACATTTCCAGTTACCTCCTTTGCTACGCTCTTTTTCTTCTTTGGAAGTACTTCACCTACATACACCCAAACTTTTACACCGATGATACCGAAAGTTGTCTTTGCTTCTGCAAAACCATATTCGATGTCAGCGCGCAATGTGTGTAGAGGGATACTACCTTCGTGATATTGTTCGCTTCTTGCGATTTCTGCACCGTCAAGACGACCGGAAACCATTGTCTTGATTCCCTTCGCACCACTACGAGTTGCACGACCCATAGCTTGACGCATTGCTCTACGGAAGGATACACGCTTTTCTAGTTGAGCAGCGATACCTTCTGCGATAAGTTGTGCATCCATGTCAGGACGCTTAACTTCGATTACGTTGATAACAACTTGCTTGTCACCAACAAGTTTTTGTACGTCGTTTTTGATTTCTTCTACACCTGCACCAGCCTTGCCGATTAGCACGCCTGGACGACCTGTGTGGATATCAACAACTACTTTACCTTCGCTTCTTTCAAGAATAATCTTGGAAACGCTTGCTTGGTAATATTTGTTTTTCAAGAACGCTCTGATGGTGTCGTCTTCCTTTACGTATACAGCGAAATCTTTGTTTGCTGCAAACCACTTGGAATTCCAATCTTTAATTACACCAACGCGAAGACCGTGTGGATTAACTTTTTGTCCCATTGTTGTTCTCCTCCCCTTTACGCTCTTTCATCCAAGATCACTGTGATGTGACTTGTTCTCTTCAAGATGCGGTATGCACGACCTCTGGATACTGGTTGAACACGCTTAAGTGTTGGGCCTTGGTCTGCAAAGCACTCTGCTACATAAAGAGTTTCTTTGTTCATGCCTAGGTTTACTTCGGCATTTGCTGCAGCGGAATTCATTACCTTAAGTACTGGTTCGCAAGCTGCTTTGTTTGTTGTTTTCAAAATTGCTACTGCTTCTTGGTAGTTTTTGCCACGAATTAGGTCAAGTACTACGTGTACCTTAGAAGGAGCAATACGGATATATTTTGCAACTGCGTGTGGACGTCTGTCTTTGTTTTCGTGACGTGCAATTGCTTTTTCTTTACTTCTTGTTGCCATCTTACTGCCTCCCTAATTATCTACCGCCACTGGTCTTGCTACCAGCGTGGCCCTTAAATGTTCTTGTTGGAGCAAATTCGCCCAACTTCAAGCCTACCATATCTTCCGTTACATACACTGGAACGTGCTTTCTACCATCGTGAACAGCGATTGTGTGTCCTACGAAGTCAGGGAAAATAGTGGAACTTCTTGACCATGTTTTCAAAACTTTCTTTTCGCCTTTTGCGTTCATTTCTTGAACTCTTTTCAAGAGCTTTTCTTGCACAAAAGGTCCTTTTTTAATAGATCTGCTCATTACTTACTTTCCTCCGATTAGTTTACACGCTTAATGATGAATTTGCTGGAAGCCTTTTTCTTCTTTCTTGTCTTGTAACCCAAAGCAGGTTTGCCCCATGGAGTTACTGGACCACTTCTACCGATTGGAGAACGGCCTTCACCACCACCGTGAGGGTGATCGCATGGGTTCATTACGCTACCACGAACAGTAGGTTTTACGCCCATGTGACGTTTCTTACCAGCTTTACCAATGGATACGATTTCGTGAT
>JAZQUN010000046.1:0-9318 GCA_045631385.1 Clostridia bacterium | reverse complement strand
AATTTCGCTCACAAATGTTAAAAAATCAAACTAAAAAATTATATCTTGTTTTAGTTGACTTTTGTTTTTAGGTAGTGTATAATATTTAAGCAAATTGCACCAATATGCGCCGTTAGCTCAGCTGGATAGAGCGTTGGTCTACGGAACCAAAGGTCAGGAGTTCGAATCTCTTACGGCGCGCCAAATTTAACCCTTGCTAAATATTTTTTGGAGAAATACCCAAGAGGTCGAAGGGGCTCCCCTGCTAAGGGAGTAGTACGAGTGAATCGTAGCGAGGGTTCAAATCCCTCTTTCTCCGCCAAACGTAACCTAATCCGAACCCTCGGATTGGGTTATTTTTTATTATTCTAAAAATTACAAGAGGGATTCGCACGGAGCGGCAGCGACGGAATAGCGAGCCTGCCGAGCGTCACAGGTTGTTACTAATCACTACTTGCGATAAACTTGCAGGCACGCCCAAAAGGAGAAAAGAAAAAACAGTCCACTTTTTGTGGACTGCTTGTGCCTTTGTTACGAGTTGTAGTCGTAGGGGATTTTGTTTTTGCGTTCGCCTTTTAGGTTGATTATGTAGCCATCTTCTACCTTGCACCAAATACTTGGGTCGCTGCGTGGAAAATCTTCTAAAATTTCGGCATCCGTCACATCCGAACTACGCACAACTTCCAAATCTTCGAAATGAATAGTAATCTCTGCATAGTCGCGTCCGTCTTTGTGACTGAATACAACGTAAAACTTGTCTTCTCCCAAAAGCCAACTGAAAAGAATGGTGCCTATTGCACCTTTTTCTACGCCTTCGCTTTGGTATTTATCTGTCAATACTTTGACTTCGTCCAAATATTTCATAACTAACTCTCCTTAATCTCTTACCATTGGGGTTGCTATTTTGATTTTGCCAATGCGTATTAGTCATTTCTGGACGGGCATAGTTAAAAACTACACCAGCATTACCATTAACAAAAAGGTAGTTTAGGGAAGAAATAAAAAAAGCAACCGTGCTTGAACGTAGGTTCAAACGCGATCGCTCTTGGCGGAGGAAGAGGGATTCGAACCCCCGTGGGCTTCCACCCAAACGGTTTTCAAGACCGCCTCGTTATGACCGCTTCGATATTCCTCCAACTATTTAGCTGTGCAAAAACTTGTTTTGCCTAATTAGTATACTACCATTTGCAAAAAAAATCAAGTGTTTGACGCAAAAAACAACAAAAGCGACAACCGCAGTTGCTGCTTTTGTTGTTTACTGTTGATATTGCTGTTAGCCCAAAGCTACGTCGAGTATCATCATTAGTGCAAAGCCAAGGGCTACGCCTATTGTGCCCCAGTCACTGTGCTGGCCATCTTGCGAGTCAGGGATTAGCTCTTCCACCACGACGTAGATCATTGCGCCGGCTGCAAAGGACAACACGTAAGGCAAAATTGGTGTTACAAAGCTTGCCAAAAGTATTGTTAGTAGCCCTGCGATAGGCTCGACCACACCACTTAACAAACCCGACAAAAACGCCTTGTTTTTGCTGTTGCCTGCTGCCTTGAGTGGCAATGCGATGATTGCTCCTTCCGGAAAGTTTTGCAAAGCAATACCTATTGCCAACGCCAATGCGCCCATCATGGATATGGTTGTTTCGCCCGCCAATGCGCCTGCAAAGACTACGCCTACTGCCATGCCTTCCGGAATGTTGTGGATGGTGACGGCAAGGGTAAGCATACTGCGTTTGTTTAGTTTGCTTTGTGGCCCTTCGTGCTTGCTATCTTGCGCGTGCTCGTGTGGGACAACCTTGTCTAACAACAACAAAAACGCTACGCCTAGCAAAAAGCCAAGTCCAGCTGGTAACCAGCCGTTGCCACCTTGCTCGATGCTCATATCCATTGACGGAATAATTAGCGACCACACGGATGCTGCAATCATTACGCCCGAAGCAAAGCCGAAAAGCAACTTTTCTAGCTTGGGTGGGATTTTATCTCTTAACAAATATACCATTGCCGAGCCAAGCACTGTGCCGGCAAAGGGGATTAGCAATCCTATTGCGACCAAATCGTACATAAAAACATACTTCCTTTACTGATAGTGTATGCAAAGCACCACTTTTTTGCAAATATTATAGCACAAAGTGACGGCAGTATCAACCACAAAAGCCAAGTTGTTGTTTACAAGTGCCAAAAAAAGTGATATAATATGCACAAATACAGGGCGACAGCCTGCAAGGCTGACGACAGGGACAACGAAAATGGCTTTTTTACCTATTACCAAAGAAGAAATGCTGGCGCTCGGGTGGGATCAACCCGACTTTGTAATCGTTACGGGGGATGCATACGTAGACCACCCGTCTTTTGGCACGGCAATTATATCCCGTGTGCTAGAAAACGCCGGCTACAAGGTGGCGATTGTTGCGCAGCCACAAACGGATGACGACTTTGCTCGCTTTGGCAAGCCACGACTTGCATTTTTGGTAAATGGTGGTAATATCGACTCGATGGTGGCACACTACACGGCAGCAAAGCGTAAGCGTAGTGACGATGCCTACACTCCTGGCGGAAAGGCAGGCGCACGTCCCGACAGAGCTGTTACCAGCTACTGCAAAAGCCTACGAAAAATATTTGGCAACGTGGATATCGCCATCGGTGGCGTAGAAGCATCTTTGCGCAGATTTGCCCACTACGACTACTGGGCAGACAGCGTGATGCCAAGCATATTGATATCTTCCAAAGCTGACCTACTTATGTACGGCATGGGCGAAAAGCATATTGTAGAAATTGCCCACCGTCTTGCTGGTGGCGAGCGTTTGCGCGATATCACCGACGTGAAGGGTACTTGCTACGTTGTGCCAACCAATCAGTACACGGCAGGCTCGGTAAAAGAGTGTGCTAGTTACGAAGACGTTTCTCAAAAGACGGACGAAGGCAAGCTTAAGTACGCCAAGGCGTGCAAAATCCAACAAGACGAACACGATGCTGTGCGTGGTAAGACGGTTATTCAGCGACACGGCAAGTTGATTGTTGTGCAAAACCCACCAATGCCACCACTTACTACTGCCGAAATGGATGCTGTTTACGGTTTGCACTTTGAGAGAACCTATCACCCAAGCTACGAGGCAATGGGTGGCGTGCCCGGCATAGAAGAAGTTAAGTTTAGCATCATCCACAACCGTGGTTGCTACGGTGCGTGCAACTTTTGTGCGCTAGCCTACCATCAAGGCAGAACAATTTCGTGCCGAAGTCACGAGTCGGTGATTGAAGAAGCCAAAAAAATTACGCAGTTGCCCGACTTCAAAGGCTACATACACGACGTAGGTGGACCTACGGCAAACTTCCGTGAGCCAAGCTGCCAAGCACAACTTAAACGTGGCGTTTGCGCCGACAAAAAGTGCCTTGCTCCTACGGTGTGTCCTGCCATAAAGCCAGACCACAGCGACTACTTGGAGCTACTTAAAAAACTTCGTGCACTACCAAAAGTAAAAAAGGTGTTTGTGCGTAGTGGCATAAGGTTTGACTTGCTTGTTGCCGACAAAGACGAAACGTTTTTCTACGAACTTGTTAAAAACCACGTCAGCGGACAGCTTAAGGTTGCGCCAGAGCATTGCTCGGCAAACGTACTAAAACACATGGGCAAGCCATCCATCGACGTTTACGAAAAGTTTAAGACTCGCTTTTATCAGTTGACGGAAAAGGCAGGCAAAAAACAGTTTTTAGTGCCATATCTTATGTCCTCGCACCCGGGCAGTACGCCAAAGGATGCCATCGAACTTGCGTTGTTTTTGAAAAAGGAAAAGCTACACCCAGAGCAAGTGCAGGACTTTTACCCAACGCCAGGTACGGTATCGACATGCATGTTTTACACCGAGCTAGACCCATACACTCTCAAAAAGGTGTTTGTTCCAAAGAGCTACGAAGAAAAGCAAGAGCAACGCGCACTACTTCAGTACTTCCGTCCGGAGAACAAAGCTTTGGTAGTAAATGCACTTATCAAGGCTGGCAGACGTGACCTTGTGGGCTACGGCAAAAACTGCTTGGTAACACCAATGGCAAACCAAGTGCGTAGACCTACCCAAACGCAAAAGACATCTAAATACGCCAAAAACAACAAAAAAGGCAGAAAATAAACCACCAAGGGGGTATCACCTATGGCAGTAAAAAAAGCAAAATACGTTTATTACACAAAAGGCTGTGAAAAGGCGTTTTCCGAAGGCAACTTTGGCTTTGCAACGCTTGACCAAGACGAAATTGAAGCATTGCAAGCACAAATGCAAGGCTGGTTTGTTCGTGATTACAGCAGTTGGCGCATCGAGTACGATGATTACGACGACGTAAGCTACGGTAGCGACAGCACCCTTGTTGCAGTGCCTGATATGGTAAGTTGCACAAGTGGCATGTACAGCAGCAGCGACGTTCGTGGCGACATCTTGATAGACAAAAACAACAACTTTGTTGGCGTAATACTGTACATTGTAGAAGAAGGCGGCAACGGCTGGAGCAACTACAATCGTAGCCACTACGCATTGCTGTTTACCGATGGCACAACCTACGGCAAAGCAGAAAAATCCTACAGCTTTTCGGGCGAAAGCAGCAGCAAAGATTACACTAACAGCTACGACCTAGTAAAAAAGGAAGCTGAATAAATAAGCAAAGTAAAAGGACAACCGCATTTGGCTGTCCTTTTGTTGTATTAATACTCTAAATATTCTAACAACGAGTTTGCTATTTTTACAATCTCCTTATTTGGTTGGGATTGATAAACAACCCCGTTTTCATCCTGCCAAACAACTATCCCATCAATATGCGCTTGCTCAATTACATACCATTCCTTTGGAACATTGGTTATTTCTCTTTCTTGCATAGTAACATCAACTACGTTTACTCTCTTGGACAGATTGATTCCCGTAATCTCATGTGCGTTTACTGAAAAAACGCCAAATTCTTCCAAACATGCTTTGTAATCTTTGCTAAATTTAAGACACAATTGCTTTTCAGCCTCCGCAATATCTTTTTCATCCACAGGACCAATACAATAAAAATCTTCCTTCGCTTTTAGTGCTTCTAAAATGTTTTTCATGCTATCCTCCTAATATAGTTGCCATTTCTTTCCAGAAATTTTTTCTAAATGCCGTCCATGCATTAGTGGATGATGGATTGTCGCTTAATTCCCCTAAAGTATGCCAAATTTTATTGTTTCCACCTTGCATGTGTTCTGCCTTTGTTAAAATTGCAATTGTGGAATCGGTTTTTTGTCCTATATGGTGCAGCTCGTACGCAATACCACTCTCGTCCAATGGGGCTAACCCCAACTTCATTCTTTGCAAGTTTGTTCTGCCCATTTCGTCTTTCATTGTTAGGTTGATGTTTCTAATCAATGCAGTATTTCCTTGAACGGTTTGTGGAGATAATCCTGCTGCCTTGCAAATTTCGTATTGCTCCATAGATTGAAACTCTTTAATAACGTCCAAAGGGTACTTTGACTCCCTTTGTATTTGTGCGGCTTCGTTCATGGTCAAGCCATTGCAAGTTGCTCCCTTTAGTGCACTTGCTGCGGAAACGCCACCGGACAATGCACCTGTGATTGCGCCTACCGCAAATCCTTCGCTTGCAGCGACGCCTGCTTCTTTTAGTGCAGATTCCCAATCCCCCGTAGTTGCTCCTTTTACGGCGCCAACTGTTAGCCCGCTAAAGACAGCTCCAGACAAAGCAAACTTTGCCGCCGTTTTGGCAGAAGCCGCAAAAATAGCACTAACCGCGGTGGCAGAGCCATATGTAGCAACTGAAACAACTACGCACACCAAAATTACCCCTGCGCCAATAGCGACATTGCGAATCATTTTGTCGTACGAGTCGTCATACGGAACAAATTCTTTAACCGTCGTTTGATTATCTTCTCCTAAAGTGAAAACAAATTTTTTGCCTTCAAATGCGTTTTCTAAATCTGTCAAATTTAATCCAAAATAAATGTTTGATTGGGTGTTGTAAGCCAATTCCTCAATGTACTCTTTAGATATGTACACCGTTTGTACATTTTCTACAAAATATTCGCCTTCTTCACTTAAATCTTCTATTACTTGGTCGTAAACGGTGTTTTCCACGTAGGACAACAATTTGGCATCGTTTAATCCTGAAAAAGACATTTCTTCCTCGTCTGGAGGATCAACCGAGCAACCTATGCAGATAACTGCTACTACAACCAATAACAAAGCTACCCATTTTTTCATTTCTTTGTCCCCTTCTTTTTAACAATCAAAAATACGACTGTTCCTACAGCAAGAACACAAGCTCCTACACTTAATGACACAACAAGAGTTTGATTGTTTTCTCCACCACTCGTTACTCCAGGAACAATTTGTCCGTTTTCGTCTATTTGTGCTCCTTCCGACAATTGACGTCTAATTTCTGTAACAGACAACCCTGTTGCAACATAGGCTTTGCATATTTTATTTGTACCAACGTAGATTTTTTTGATGGTCTCTTGATTTGTATCTTTGTTTATGACTGTAATCGTGTAAACTCCTTCGTCAGTGAAAGAGTCGCCTGCTTGGACTACTTTGTTAAATCTTGTATCCCAGTCTTCGCCGTTGTGAGCCTCCACCAAGACGTCTCTTTTCACATAAACATCCAAGTAATGAGATTGCGCAAAATCTAGACGGAATCCATTTGTTGTAAAATGCGAATTTGTTAATTCCGCACCTGTTCCACAGTCAAAAGGGTACACCATGGCGTTGCCATTACGCACAGAAAACTCAAAGGTGATTTTGTAGTTGGTAATCTTTGGCAAAAGGCCTTCTTGCGCAAGTTCGTAAATAAGCGAGACTTTGTAATCGCCTTCTTCATAAAAGACAATGTTCGTATCGTTTGCTCCAAGCGCCACCGCTTTTAGATAGTTGGTGTAAACGGTTGGCTCTCCCTTCTTGTTTTGATAGTCTGTATGCTGAACAAACAAGGCTCCCCAACCAATACCACCATTTTGCTTCGAATAGCCAAATTCGGCATAGTAGCCGCCATCTGTATCTTCGTTAACATAAACTAATTTTTCTCTATTTATACTTGTTATTTGCAAATTGCCTTTTTCGGAAATATTGATTGTTTGCAAAAAATCAAACTTTAACGTTAAATCATCCCCTACCGTCTTAAGAAAAGTTGTTTTTCCTTTGATGTTGCTAATCCCAGAGTAGCCAGTCATATAAAACTCGCCAAGATTCCATCCATAATGCAAATTGCCACTATCCACAACTGGCAAACTTTCTTGATAACCATTTTTTTCCTTAGACTCTACAACTTCCCCCAAATAATGCTTTTCCGTATGCTGATTGGCAAAAGCAGTTGTTGCAAGGCAAGAAAATACAATTAGCAAACTTAATGCTACTAAAACAGCTTTTTTCACTTTCTCCTCCATACAACAAAGGACTTGTTTTTATGTTTTTTCCTTTGTTTATCTCTATTATAGCACATTTTTGCACGTTGTCAATGTGGGGAGAAAAAAGGTGAAAGTTTTTGTCTAGTAAAGCTCAATCCAGACGGCCATTCAATCCAAATGCGTAAGAACCCCAACAAAAAGAGAGAAAAATAACAAATCAAACAAAAAGCGCCACGCACTGTGGTGCTTTTATTTTTGCCGTTGTAACACCGCAGTTGGCATTTGCATATACTACAAAGAAAAAGGAGTTTTGGCTTGTCTAATTTACAGTACTACATTGGCGCAAATGATGAGCATGGGCAAAATCCGCCTACGGCTGGCAAACGCACACCCGTGATGCCCTATCTCAACCGACAAATTTACGAAAACGAATTTAACCGACCAACAAAAAACAAATTTATTGAGGCATTGCTTCGCAATGACTTTAGCGTATTCGACGTAAAGCCAGAGTTGACCGACACATCGGTATCCACACGAGTAGCAAGGGTAAACAGACAAAACCTTACTCTTCTGGTAACCTTTGCCTACAATGCCTTTGGTACGGGAAACAGTTTCAACTCGGCGCAAGGCGTTGCTACATACTACTCGCTACGCAACAGACGGGCAGAGCAAAGCAAGGCGCTTTCCGAAGAAGTGTACGAAAAGTTGCTGACTGGGACAAACCAGCGTGGCAACAGCGTGGGAACGCTGGATATTGGGGTGCTTTCTAGCGTAAACTGTCCGTCTACACTGGTCGAAGCAGGGTTTATGACCAATCTGCAAGAAGCAAAACTGATGCTGGACTGGGATTTTCAGACGGAAGTTGCCGAAGAAACTTGCAACGGCGTGTGTGCCTACTTGGGAGTCCCATACATTCCACGCAACAGCCTAGCCAACTACCCACTACTTAAGCGTGGGGCTAGTGGTAGCATGGTGTTGTTGCTACAGTTTTTGCTAGCCAACTACGGCTACAACATAGATATTGACGGGGATTTTGGCACACAAACACAATCTGCCGTACAAAGATTTCAACAAGACAACGGCTTGGCTACAGATGGGCTGGTTGGCAACAACACGTGGAAGACGTTGCTGTTTTTGCCTGCGTACCCTACCTTGCGACTTGGCAGCCGTGGCGTGTACGTAAAGTATCTGCAAAGCAAGTTGACAAGTAAACTCTATCCGTTGGGTGCAATAGACGGCATCTTTGGGGCAAACACACTAGCCGCCGTGAGACAATTTCAACAAGAAAACAATCTTGCAGTAGACGGCATTGTTGGCCCTGCAACATGGCAAGCAATATCGATAATCGGAGGCGGAAGAAACTGACATAAAAACTTGCAAAAATTGCGTTGACAAAAATCACCTTGTGTAATATAATGCCTACATACCGTTGAAGCGCCCTGAACAAAAGGACAGGTCGTGGATGGGCTCTGGAGAATCTCTTAAATGAGTGCCGAAGGTGCAAAGCGAAGTTGTTTCGCCGAATCTCTCAGGCAAAAGGACAGAGAAACGCAATTTTTGCATTTGTTTTTGCAATAAGTGTTTTTTAGTCTATCTCTTGAGCCACCGACATTTCGGTGGTTTTTTAATAGGGAGGGAAAAACTATGTGGCAAAATTTTGTAGACTTTTTACTCAAAGCAGTACAATCAGTCAACACCTATCTATCCAACTACGTGCTTATCTTTTTGCTAGTTGGTATCGGCTTGATTTACACAATTAAGACCAAGTTTGTACAAGTACGTTGCTTTGGCGAAGGCATGCGTCGTACCTTTGGCGGAATTTTTAAAAAGAGCAACGGCAAGGGCGGAATTTCTTCGTTCCAAGCGCTAGCAACAGCCATTGCAGCACAAGTTGGTACTGGCAACATCATCGGTGCTTCTGGTGCTATCCTAATTGGTGGTCCTGGTGCAATCTTTTGGATGTGGGTAATTGCTTTCTTTGGTATGGCAAC
>JAZQUN010000045.1:0-10602 GCA_045631385.1 Clostridia bacterium | reverse complement strand
GCATATGTAATCAATTTTTTGTGTCCACTGTGAAGTGGGTAAAATTCTGCAATAATTGTGCAAATTTTCAAAATAAAAACTCCCTAGTCTTTGACTTATTTAAGTCGGATCGTAGCCATGTCGTTCTGTGAGCCAAGGAGTTGTTATCAGGTCTTGTCTTCCGACCGCTTGGGCCTCCGACTTGCATATGTAATCAATTTTTTGTGTCCACTGTGAAGTGGGTTAAATTCTGCAATAATTGTGCAAATTTTCAAAATAAAAACTCCCTAGTCTTTGACTTATTTTAATTAGTGTAGTATAATTATTAAGTATGGTGCAAAACTTACATATATTGTATCACACAATTCAAAAAATTTCCATCATTTATTTGGGGGTAGTAAAAATATGTCTAACGTTTTAGAAACAATTATGACAAAAGCAAAGGCTCTTAACAAAAATATCGTTCTTCCAGAAGGTGAAGACAAGAGAGTTGTAGAAGCTGCATCCTTGGTAGTAAAGCAAGGTTTGGCTAGAATTACTCTTTTGGGTAACCCAGAAGAAATTGCTCAAAACAATCCAGGCGTTGATTTGACAGGCGTTACTATTGTTGATCCAAAAACTTACGAAAAAACAGCTGAATATGCAAATGCTTTGTACGAACTACGCAAGGCAAAGGGCATGACAGAAGAAGCAGCTTTGCAAACATTGTACACAGATTACGCTATGTATGGTGCAATGATGCTTAAATTTGGCGACGTTGACGGTCTAGTATCCGGTGCTTGCCACTCTACAGCAAACACACTTCGCCCAGGTTTGCAAGTAATCAAGACTGCTCCTGGTATCAAGACAGTATCTAGTAGCTTTATCATGGTTGCTCCAAATGGTCCAACCAAGTACAATCCAGATGGTGTAGCAGTATTTGCTGACTGTGCTATCAACATTGAACCAAGCGCTCAAGAACTAGCTGACATTGCCATTTCTTCTGCAGAAACAGCTAAAAATATTGCTGGTATCGAACCAAGAGTTGCTATGCTTTCCTTCTCTACAAAGGGCTCTGGTAACGATGATAAATTCTTTAAGTCTGTACCAAAAGTGCAAGAAGCAACTGCTATTGCAAAGGCTGCTGCTCCTGATCTTAAGCTTGATGGCGAATTCCAATTTGACGCTGCTGTAGCACCAGAAGTTGGCAAATTGAAGGCACCAGACTCTAGCGTTGCTGGTAATGCAAACGTATTTGTATTCCCAAATATCAATGCTGGTAACATTGGTTACAAAATTGCTCAACGCTTTGGCGGATATATGGCTCTAGGCCCAATTTGCCAAGGTTTTGCAAAACCTATCAACGACCTTTCTCGTGGTTGCAACGTTGATGACATCATCGCAGTAGTTGCAATTACGGCACTTCAATAATTAATACATTTACGGAGAAAACAACAATGAAAATTTTGGTTATTAACGCAGGAAGTTCTTCTTTGAAATATCAACTTATTGATATGACAGATGAAAGTGTAATTGCAAAAGGCTTGTGTGAAAGAATTGCTATCGAAGGCAGCAAGCTTATCCACAAGGCTAACGGTAAAAGCTACGAATTCAACAACCCAATGCCAAACCACACAGTTGCTATCAAGATGGTGTTGGACGCATTGGTTGACAAAGAATGTGGCGTAGTTTCTGATATGTCCGAAATTGCTGCAGTAGGCCACCGTGTAGTTCACGGCGCAGAAGACTACAACTGCTCTGTTCTAATTGATGAAGCTGTTCTTGCCAGCTGCGAAGCTAACAGCGAACTTGCTCCTTTGCACAACCCAGCAAACGTAATGGGTATCAGAGCTTGCATGGCTGTTATGCCAAACACACCAATGGTTGCTGTATTTGATACTGCTTTCCACGCTACAATGCCAGAAAGCGCTTACTTGTACGGTATTCCATACGACGATTACAAAAACTACCGTATCCGCAAGTACCGTTTCCACGGTACAAGCCACATGTTTGTATCTCAAGAAGCTGCTAAAATCCTTGGCAAAGACGTAAAAGATACAAAGATTGTTACATGTCACCTTGGTAATGGTTCTTCCATTTCTGCAGTTGACGGTGGTAAGAGTGTTGATACATCTATGGGCTTCACTCCACTTGATGGTCTTCCAATGGGTACAAGAAGTGGTTCTATCGATGGTGCTATTTTGGAATACTGGATGGCAAAAACAGGTAAATCCATCAATGAAGCACTTGTTCACCTAAACAAAAAGTCTGGTATGCTTGGACTATCTGGTACAAGTAGTGACTTTAGAGATCTTGTTGAAGGTGGCGGTCTTGACGTTGCTCGCAACAAGATGGCTGTTGATTTGTTTAGCTACCACGTTAAACGTTACGTTGGTGCATACACAGCAGTTATGAACGGTCTTGATGCTATCGTATTTACTGCTGGTGTAGGTGAAAACACACCATACGTAAGAAAGCAAGCTGTTGGCAACTTGGAATACCTAGGTGTTAAACTTGACGACAACAGAAACGAAAACTGCCCACGTGGCCAAGCTTACGAAATTTCTGCTGCTGACTCCAAGGTAAAAGTTATCGTTATTCCAACCAACGAAGAACTAGTAATTGCAAGAGAAACACTAGCTGTTGCAAAATTGTGATTACAAATCGTTGACAAAACAAAATAATATTAGTATAATATAGGCTGTGTCTAAACGTATTACAATAAATTTGACAACTGCATTGACTCAAAGAGACGTAGAATTTCCGTTTGAAACGGAGTTTGAGCTATCTTCTGACCTGTTGCCATATCCACAAAGTCAAGTAGTGGGAAAGGCAAAGTTTAACGGTTGGTTTGTCTTTTTAGATCCTGAAGTAGATGTTTTTGGTACTATCTACCTAACAGTAAAGGGATTGTGCGACAAATGTGGTGAAGAAGTTGTTGAAAACTTTGAAATCAATTTTGACCAAACTTTCTACAAGCAGGCAGAAGAACCTGACGATTATTTGTATTCGTGCAGTAGATTGTATCCTTACGATGCAATGCAAGAAGAAGTAATGTTGTCACTACCAACGTCTTTGTTGTGTAATGTTCACAAGGATTTGGAAGACTGATTGCTTGACATTAACTTAAAAATATTTACGGAGGTGCAAGACCATGGCAGTACCAAAAAGAAAAACATCTAAACAAAGAAAGCACAAGAGAGCAGCAAACTGGACGGCTTCCGCTCCAACTTTGGTAGAATGCCCTCAATGCCATGAACTTAAAGTTTCGCACAAGGTTTGCGATGCTTGCGGTTACTATGATGGCAAACAAGTAGTAGCTACTGAAGAATCCAAATAATTTTTCGAAGTTTTTTTGTTTAAAAAAAGGCATCTCGGCAGATCGGAAATTCGATCTGCCTTTTTGCGTTGTGAAACATTTGGGATTAATTGCTTAATTTTGTGAAACAATTAGAATATTTTTCAAATTTTATTGCATTCATATTGATTTTATAGTATAATAAATTAAATTATTATAATTTTATAAGGAGAAACCAATGAAAAAGATAGTTGTTGATATTTACGGCGGCGACAATGCTCCGTTTGAAATAATTGAAGGTTGTCTGTTGGCGTTGAACAAAGTTGACGACGTTACTATCGTGATGTGTGGTAATCAAGAAGAAATTGAAAACTACTTGGTAGATAAATCTTACGATAAAAGTAGAGTAGAGTTTGTTGATGCTAAAGACGTAATTACTAACGACGAATCTCCTACGGTTGCAATTCGCACTAAAAAGGAATCTACAATTGTAAAGGCGTGTGAATACACAAAGGAAAATGACGAAGTTGTAGGTATGGTGTCTGCAGGTAGCACGGGCGCAGTTTTGACGGGCGCAACCTTGAAAATTGGTCGTATCCGTGGTTTGCAACGTCCTGCTCTTGCTCCGTTGCTTCCAACTCTTGTGCCAAACAAACAAGTTTTGTTGTGTGACTGTGGTGCTAACGTTGATTGTAAGCCAGAAATGCTTGTTCAATTTGCTCAAATGGGACATGCTTTCATGAAGAGTATGTTTGGCATTGAAAATCCACGCATTGGTTTGCTTTCTAACGGCACAGAAGACAAAAAGGGCAATCAACTTGTACACGAAACGTTTGCTTTGCTTAAGGAAACCAACCTGAACTTTGTAGGCAACATGGAAGCTCGTGAAATTTTGTCGGGTGACTTTGACGTTGTTGTTGCAGATGGTTTCTATGGCAACATCGCTTTGAAATCTATCGAAGGCGCTGCCTTGATGGTTATGAAAACTATCAAAAAGGAAGTTAAAGCAAACCTCAAGCGCAAGATGGGCGCTTTGCTACTTAAATCAGCATTTGCAGATATCAAGCAAGTAATGGATTACAACAAAAAGGGTGGTGCACCATTTGTGGGTGTAAACAAAATTGTTGTTAAATCTCACGGTTCTAGCGACAGAGTTGCAATTTGTGGCAGTATTTTGCAAGTAGTGCAACTTGACAAATCTAACTTTGTAGAAAACATTAAGCCATATTTTGCCAAGGTGGAAGAAAATGCGTAATTTTCCTTTTGAAAAGGTGGAAAGTGTGCTTGGTTACACTTTTAAGAATAAACAACTACTTTATACAGCTTTTGTTCACTCGTCATATGCAAACGAAAACAAAGTTGCTGGCAATGAACGTATGGAGTTTTTTGGAGATGCCGTTTTGCAATTTATTACAACCGAGCAACTTATGAAAACCTACAAGGATAAAGACGAAGGTGATTTGTCTAAAATTCGCAGCGCCATTGTATCTATGGAAAGCTTGACAAAAGCCATTGACAAAATGGACATAGAAAACTTTGTTTTGCTATCCAAAGGCGCAAAAAAGTGCAATACCAAGCCTAAAAAGCTGGAGTCTAACCTGTATGAAGCAATTTTGTGTGCTATCTATCTAGACGGTGGCATACAAGCAGCAAAAAAATTTGTATTGACTTCGTTGGAGGAGCAATTCTCACATGCGCCTACCGTAGTGGATTTTGCTACCGAGTTGCAAGAGTACTGTCAGGCAAACAAGTTGCAGTTTGAGTATAAATTTGTAGGACAGTCTGGTACGGAAAACAACACTATATATCAATTTGAGTTGTACGTTGATCAAAAATTGGTATCAAGTGGTGCTGGCAAGACTAAAAAACAAGCGAAACACAAATGCGCTGAAAAGGCGTTGAATAAATTTAATTACAATAAATAACTGGAGAAAAAAATGCTTTATCTCAAGAAAATCGAAATGTACGGCTTCAAATCGTTTGCCGACAAAATCGAACTTAAGTTTGACCAGCCAATTACTGGTATTGTAGGACCTAACGGTTGCGGTAAAAGTAACGTTAGTGACGCTATCAGATGGGTTTTGGGCGAACAAAGCACAAAAACTTTGCGTGGTAAAAAGATGAGTGACCTTATCTTTAGTGGTACAGATACACGTAAAGCGATGAGTTACTGCGAAGTTTCGTTGTTCTTGGACAATACTACACGTATTTTCCCTATTGAAATGGACGAAATTATTATCAGTCGTAAGTTGTATCGCAACAATGACTGTGACTATTTGCTTAACCGCAATATTGTAAGACTTAAAGATATCCAAGATATGTTGCGTAGCGTTGGTCTAGGTAAAGAAGGCTACTCAATTGTTGGACAAGGTAGAATGGACGCTATTTTGAATGCGCGCCCAGAAGATCGTCGTGCAATTTTTGAAGAAGCGTTGGGTATTTCTAGCTTCCGTGTAAAGAAGGTTGAAACGGAAAGGAAGTTGGAAAAAACTCGTCTAAATATGGACAGTCTAAACATTTTGACAAGCGAGTTGGAGCGTCAACTTACTCCATTGCGTCGTCAATCAACTATTGCTAAAAAGTACTTGGATTTGCGTGACAAACTTCGTTATCACGAAATCAATGCGTATATTTACAGCTATGACCATGCTAGTCAAGACAAAGAAGATGGCAAAAAGAAGGTTGCGGGTCTAAAGGAAGAGTTTGACTTTAAAACACTTAAATATACAAAACTTAACGAAAGATACGACGAACTTTTCCACCAAATTGCAACATTGGAAGATGATTTGAACGTTTTGCGTAACAAACAAGTAGAGCTTGCCGTTGAACTTCAAAAGCAAGTTGGCGACAAAAACCTTGTTCAAGAGCGTATCAACAACGTTAGAAGCTCTATTGAGCTAGCTGAAAAGGATATTGCAGATTACTGTGATGCCTTGGCTGATTTGCAACGTGCATTGGCAGAAAGTAGAGATCTTTTGGCAAAGCGTAACACGGAGTTGAATTCGTTGCAAAACGAAAGTCTTACAATTATTGATAACTACAACGTTGTTTCTCGCGAAGTTGATGCATTGCAAAGAAAAATTGAGCAAATTCAAGAATCTTTGACGGAAAATTTGCGTATCGTATCGCAATTTTCGGGTATGCAAGCAAGCGTTTTGTCCGAAACAGATGCTTTGGTTGCACGTCTAGATAGCATCAAGTCTCAACAACAAGAAATTTCTTTGCGTATCAGCAACATTTCTTCTAAGGAAGGCGATTTGATTACTTTGTACGAGCAATCAAAGAAGCAAAAGGAGCAGTTGCAAGCAGAGTGTAGTCAACTTACTGCATCCGTTAAAGAACAAGAATTTGCCTTGTTGGAAAATTTCAAGACTGTACAACGCCATCAACAACACGTTGCATCCGAGCAAGGTAGTATCGATTTGTTGGTAGACTTTGCTAAAAACTACCGTGGTTACCAAAGCAGCGTTCAAAACTTGATGCGTGATGCAAAGGATGATGCTAATCTTAAATCTCACTTGTGTGACGTAGTTGCTAACGTAGTTAACGTTGACAAAAAATATCAACTTGCTATGGACGTTGCCCTAGGAAATCGTGTTCAAAACGTAATTACCAATACTGTTGAAGACGTAAAATACCTAATCAAATATCTAAATGATAACGATTACGGCAGAGTAACGTTTTTGCCTATTGCTTCCATGAAGCCACACGGCATTGAAAAGCCGGAAGTTCTAAAGGAACAATGCGTTTTGGGTATTGCAAAGGATTTGATTTCTTACGACAGCAAATATCAACCTATTTTTAAGGCTATTTTGGGTGGTATCATCATTGTTGATACTTACGACAATGCCGTTTGGGTTGCTAAAAAATACGGATACGTGCATCGTATTGTTACACTTACAGGTGAACGTATCATGAACGACGGTTCGTTTGAAGGTGGTAGTGTCAAATCTAAAGGTGCAAGCTTGCTTTCTTACGAAAACCAACTTGCAGAAAGAACTGCGAAGCTACAATCATTAAAAGATTCGTTGGCTGAAGTGGAAAAGAATTATCAACAAATGCAGGCTGCATTGAACCAAGACAAGCAAAAGTTGGAAAAATTGACGGCAAATTTGCATGACGTTACCATTCAACTTGCTACTGCAAAGGAAAAAATTGAAACTTCTAACACGTTGAGCAATACAGACAAAAACTTGATTTTGTCTTTGACTGCAGAGTCGGAAAAAATCAACGCTCGCTTGGCTGAAATCAGCAAAAATGGTGATGAATCTGTAATTAAGTTGAGCGAACTTAAGCAACAAGAACAAAAATTGACGGAAGAACTTGAGCAACTAAAAGCAAAGCTTAACACTTCGTTGCAAGACAAAGACGCCGCTTTGGAAGCTGTAAACAACAACCGTTACCGTTTGGGACTACTAAAAACCAACGTTGTTCAGTCTGAAAACGAAATTGAAACCCTTAAAGTTGACATTTTGAAGACGGAAGATGCTCTTGACGTTAAACAACGCTACCTTGGTCAACTTAAGGAATCGTTGCAAATCCTTATTGAAGGACTTGACAACACTGGCGAGTACGAAGAATTGTCCACACAACTTGAAGAAATCAAGGGACAACTTGCTGTTGCTACTCAAACAAAGGCAACACTTAATAGTGAATTCCAACAAGCAAGTGATGAGCGTATGCAACTATCTACCGAGCTTGAAGGCTTGCGTAGTGCGGTTGAAATGGAAGAGTACAAAATCCAAAAAATCGACGACGATTTGCAAGAGCTTCAACAACGTGTATTGGATGAATACAACGTTACTTACTCTGCTGCAATGTCCTACAAGGACGAAAATTACGAAATTGCTCAATCAAAGGTTCAAATTGCCGAACTTCGTCAATTGATGCAAAATCTAGGTTACGTAAATGTAAACGCTATTGAAGAACTACGTAGTGTAGAAGAGCGTTACGCAAGCATCCAAGAACAAATGCAAGATTTGACAAAGGCTGAAACTGATTTGAAGGATATTTTGAAGCAACTTACTGTCGAAATTGAGGGTAGATTTGCTACAGGTATTGAAGAAATCAACGAAAACTTTAAGACTGTATTTAGAGAATTGTTCAATGGTGGTAATGCAAAGCTTACTTTGGACAATGATCCAGAAAAAGATCCTTTGGATTGCGGTGTTGAAATTGAAGCGCAACCACCAGGAAAGCGTTTGCAAAACATCTCGTTGCTATCCGGTGGCGAACGTACACTTACAGCAGCGGCAATTTTGTTTGCTATCTTGAAGCTACACCCAATGCCTTTCTGCGTATTGGACGAAATTGAAGCGGCACTGGACGATGCTAACGCTGATAGAATTGCAAAATACTTGCGTAAATTCTCCAACGATACACAATTTATTGTTATTACCCACAAAAAGCCAACAATGGAAAACGCTGACGTATTGTACGGTGTAACAATGGAAGAAAAGGGTGTATCCAAGATGGTATCTGTAAAGCTTAACGATGCTATCAAACAAGCGCAATAGGTGAATGGTATGGGATTTTTTCAAAAAATTATCAACGGTCTAAAAAAGACCAAGCAAGCAATAGGTTTCAAGTTGAATGAATTGTTTCAACGTGGTATTTTTGACGAAGACTTTTACGAAGAACTAGAGTTTATTTTGCTAGGTAGCGACGTTGGAGCACAAACAACGGAAGAAATCATCGAAACCTTGCGCGAAAGAATGACTGAAGATAAGATTAGCGACACTAAAAAGGCGCAAGAATATCTTCGTCAAGTAATGCTTGATATTTTGGGTGACGAAAAGCTGGAAGTGGAAGCTCCTTGTGTTATTTTGGTTGCGGGTGTCAATGGTGTTGGAAAAACAACAACTATTGGCAAACTAGCAAACTTGTTTGTATCACAAGGCAAGTCTGTTTTGGTTGCAGCAGCGGATACCTTCCGTGCTGCTGCTAGCGATCAACTTGAAGTATGGGCTAAGCGTGCCAACGTACGTATTATCAAGCACGAAGAAGGCTCTGACCCAGCAGCTGTTGTGTTTGATGCGGTATCGTCAGCTAAAAGTAAGGGTACGGACGTTGTCTTGGTTGATACTGCAGGTCGCTTGCACAACAAGAAAAATTTGATGGAAGAGTTGAAGAAAATCAACCGCGTAGTTGACCGTGAATATCCGGAAGCAAATCGAAAAAATTTGATAGTTTTGGATGCTACAACTGGTCAAAATGCTATTAGTCAAGTAGAAATTTTCGATGAAGCTATCGACATTGACGGCATTGTTTTGACAAAGCTTGACGGTACGGCAAAAGGTGGTGTAATTTTGGCAATTAAAAGCCAAATGGACGTGCCTGTTTGCTTTGTTGGTGTAGGAGAAGGCATTGACGATTTGTTGGAATTTGATCCAGAAAGTTATGTTGAAGGAATTTTGTAAAAATTGGCGTAAAATCGTTGACAAAATTTAATAAAAGTATTATCATATGGGTGTAAAGTAAATTTGCTTTACACCTATTTTTATGTTCGGGAGTATTTTGATGAAAACTTTGTCAAAAATTGAGTTGTCTGTATTGTGTGATACCTACGGTCAACTGCTTACCGACAAACAACTTAACGCATTGAGGTTATATTGCGATATGGATTACTCTCTAGCGGAAATTGCTGAAGAAGTTGGCATATCTCGTCAAGGTGTAAGAGATGCTATTGTAAATGGCGAAAACACTTTGATTAACCTAGAAAGTAATCTGAAAATTGTAGAAAATAAGAAAAAAGTTGTTGATGCTGTTAAATCTGCATTGCAACTAGTTGACAGTGACACCGACAAAGCAAAGCATTTGCTTGTTAGCTTGTTAGATGGAGAGTAAAATGGCAGTATTTCAAAATTTGTCCGAAAAAATAAATCACGTGTTTTCTAAACTCTCCAATCGTGGAGCGTTGACGGAGATGGAAATTAAGCAAGCTATGCGCGAAGTGCGTGTTGCTTTGCTAGAAGCTGACGTAAACTTTACTGTTGCAAAGGATTTCATTAGCAAGGTAACTGAACTTGCCATGGGTGAAAAAATCCTTAAAAGCTTGACACCAGGTCAACAAGTAATCAAAATTGTCAATGAACAACTTTGTCAACTAATGGGTTCGACCCAAAGTAAACTAGCAGTTTCTTCACAGTTGCCTACGGTAATCTTGATGTGCGGCTTGCAAGGTGCAGGTAAAACTACCATGTGTGGTAAGCTTGCGTTGCATCTTAAAAAGCAAGGCAAAAAAGTGTTGTTGGTAGCTGGCGATATCTACAGACCTGCTGCAATCAATCAGTTGGAAGTTGTGTCTAAAAAGGTTGATGCAGGATTTTTCCAAATGGGACAAATCA
>JAZQUN010000044.1:0-16133 GCA_045631385.1 Clostridia bacterium | reverse complement strand
GGCAGCAACAACGTCCGATTCGGTCAAACCAAGTTTTTGTGCAATATGAGCCACGGTATTGACGTTGTCGTGTTGGTCACAAAGGGCAAGACCAAGCAAATAAACCCTGACAACACCTTCGGGTGCTTCGGGCATGTAGTTTAGTATAAACTTGTTTTCAAGCACGGTGTAGCTATCACTAACAAGTTGTTTGTCCTTGCAACAAAAAGCCATAAAATACTCCTAATCAAAAATAAAGCCTTGATTATTTTGCCTAAATGATGTATAATAAATTATTAGAAAAAATGCTTTGCAAAAACCAAGGCAAAAAGGGTTGGGTTAACTATTTTAACACAAAAGTTTTTCAAATGCAACCTAATTGACGTTAACTTTTGCAAAGAGTGAGGAAAAAGTATGAAACTTGTAAGCCTGCAAGCCACAAACAGACAAACAAAGCAGCGTCAATTCTTTAAGTTTGACGTGCCAACCAGTCAAAAGCGAGTAGTGACGTCTAATGTATCCGCATTAAACAACTACTTGCAATTTTGCTTTGATCCAGCACAAACAGGCGATTTTGACGTTACGCTTTGCTTCCAAGTAGGCGACCAATCCTACCGTCTAGAAAAGCTTTGGGATGGACAAAACTACCAAATCCAACTTTTTGCGACCTTTGCCCATTCACAAACGCTAATTGAAAGTGGCATCAAGGCGCTAGCCTACGTTCAAGCTCAATTTGACGTAGATTTTTCCACCAACTCACAAGGCGCGCTAGTTGATGACAACGTAATTAGCAACTTCAACGGCGATCTATCAGCTTTTGACAACGTGTACCAGCTTCAACAAGCCTATATGCAAATGGAAGCCCCACAAATTGCTCCGCAAACTGCACAAGAAGTTGCTACCGAGCAAGATTTACAAGCATCCAGCGATCAGCTTTTGCAAGTAGAAGCGCAACTATTTGAAACACGCAGCCAACTTGCCGCACTCAAAGGCGCACTCAGTTCAAATGCGGTCGTTTCCGAAGTTGTATCCCAACTAGCATTGCTCAAGACCGAGCAAGACAAACTCAACGCCAACACGCAGTTGGTCGAGTCCATGCGTCAACAGCTTCAAATTCGCGACGAAGTGGTAACAGTAGTGCCCAAAATCGCCGAGCTAGAAGCCTTGTCGCAACAAAAGGCGCAGTACCAAGCCGAGTACGATCAAGCACTAGAGCAACTCAACTGGCAAGAAACGGAGTTTCAGTCCATCTCCGAGCAACTTGCTCAAAAGCAAAGCCAAACGGAAGTTGCATTGGATAGATACGCAAAGATACAGCTTATCAACCAAGAAATCCAAACCATCTCCACCCTTCGTGAAGAAAACAAACAAATTGCCGAGCAACTAGACAAACTAGGCGAGCAAAACGCTTTGCTTTTGGCAGACAAAGAAATTTTTACAAACAAACTAATTTCTATCGAAAACGAAATAGAAAAATGCAAGCAAACTCTAGAGCAACTTCAAGCACCGGAAAAATCGGTATCCGATTTGCTAGAAGGTGTCAAAATTGATACCAAGCTCGAAGAAATCTCTGCTCAAATTGAAATTATCCAAACCGAGCTTGCACTAAAGGATAACCAACTAGCCGAAAAGGAAAGCAACTTGGTAGTGCAAACCAAACGTTTCCGTTCCGTAGCCGAGCTAGACGTTACGGTGTCTCCTATCAAGGCAAAGGACACCATTTTGCAGGTACTAGAGTCCAAATATGGCAAGCTAGAGCAAATCAACCAAACTCTCTCCGAAAAGCTTCGCAACTTGCAACGCGCCGTAGAAGATTACCGCTATCGCATTACACAGCTAGATAGCAGCAAAAACAAGCTTCAAAGCGAGCTAGAAATCACCCAAGCGAAAAAGCGCGAAGAGTTCAAGCGCGAAGTGTATCTCAATGCACAACGCACTTTTGCCGATGCCAACTCCATCTATGCAGTAACCACAAGGCTAGACGATGTCGAAACGGAAACCTTGCGCCAAGATTTGCTCAAGCGCAATGCCGACCGTGACTTTTTGGTACAAAAGGCAAGCCAGCTGGAAGGCCGCATTGCCGAAATCAAACGTCACATTGCCATCAACGATGCCGAAATGCAGTCGTTACGTGCCGAAAAGGGCAACATCAACGACCACTACAATCAAATCGTGGCACAAAACCGTGGCGAAGCAGTGTTCAACTACCTAAAGGCGCTAGAAAGCAACAACGGTACTCGCTATTTGCTAGATATCCAACAAGATGCCGTCAAAAGTCAGGCAGAAATCGGCGAAATCAAACGCTCTGCCGATACTTTGCGTGGCAAGTTGCAGTCTTTGCAGGAAAGACAAGCACGTCTGCTAGAAACACGCTCACACTTGTCACAAGTAGGCGAAAGCACCGTGTCTACCAACCAACAACTCAAGGACGATTTGTCTTTGGTTGCAGATTCGTTGTCCTCGCATTATTCCTTGTACCAGTCCTTGCGTCGTCAGTTGGACAAAACCGAAACCGATTTGGCACAAATCAACGCGCAAATGGTACAACTCAACAAGCAGTTGCAAGTCAACCAAACTCAAATCGAAAAGTCCACCCAACGCGCCACCGAGCAAGCCGGCACAACTAATCTCGAGCAAGCCGTTTCCGAATTCAAGTACCAAGTTGCCGACGTAGGCGACGAAGAGCAAATGCTTCAAGAGGCGTTCTCTCTTGCTCAAAAGGAGCTTTTCAAGCGTCGCGTTCAGGTCGAAAAACTTCAATGGCTATTGCAAGGCGTTACAACCGATTTCGATGCTTGTAACAACTTTGTTACAACGCAACTAAATCAACGCGGGCTAGATGCAAGCAATCTCAACCTTGGCGCTATCAACAAGCACGCCGACCAAATGCGTCAAACCATTGCCAAGTACGACAGCAAGCACCACGAAATTGCCACAAAGATGGCACACCTACAAAGCCTAATCAAAGACGAAACTTTCGTAGACGATGGCAGCACCCAGTCGCAAATTGAGACTCTAACCGCCACCGAGCAAGCCTTGCTTTCTCAAAAGCAATCCCTAGAGCAACTCCGTGCAGAGCAACTTCAATCGTTGTTTGTAGGCGCTCAAACACAACCTGTGGCGCCAGGCAGCCAATCCCAAGCAGTTTGCCGTCTGCTCAAAAACAGTCTTTCACGCTTTGTTTCCAACGCTCAAAGTGTATTGACCACCCTGTTGCCAAACTACTCGTTGCAACTAATGGATGGCACAGTACAAGTGTACAAGGATGGCGTCATGCAGTCCTATATGCAAATGCCAGCCAAGGTTAAGACAGCAGTATACTTGTCTTTGCTACTATCTTCGTGGCAGGACGAAAAGGGACGCTGGTTGCTTTTGGATATCAAAGGCGCAACTAAAGACGAACTAACACAACTTTTGGCTACAACTAACACCCAGTACGTAGTAGCCTACACAGTAATCAACAAGGAGAAACAATCATGATGCTAGATACACTCAAAAAAGCAAGCATACAAGCACTCAAAGATCGCGACACAGTAGCGCGTTCGGTACTAAATTTGCTACTAAACAAGGTAAAAAATGTAGAAATTGAAAAGCGTGCAAAGGGACAAGAGCTAACCGATGCCGACGTAGTTTCCGTTTTGCAAAAAACCAAAAAGGAGCTAGAAGAAGAGCGTCTTGCCTTCCAAAACGCAGGCAGGGAAGAAAACGTAACAATTCTTACCCAACAAATTGCCTATGTCGAAGGCTACCTACCAAAGATGATGTCTGCTGACGAAATTGTGGCAGAAATCAACAAACTAGACGACAAATCCATTCCAAGCGTAATGAAGCACTTCAAAGCCAACTTCCAAGGCAAATGCGACATGAAACAAGTCCAAGAAGTACTCAAATCTATGTAACAACAAACGCCCCTGCATCAAGCAAGGGCGTTTTTTTATTCTTCAATTTTCAATTTCACTTCGTACAATGGGTGGTACACCGGACCAGCCTTGGTAAACTCTGTTTGATACAACGTCACCGTATCACAAACAAAAGGTTTGTTGTAAATTGGCACGTTTTTCACCACTTCGCTAAATGGCAAATCAAATGCGTAATCACGGCAAATGGTGGTGTGTGGCTTGTACGCACGGTGCTCGGCAGCAAATCCAATGTTTTCTAGCTTTTCTGCCAACGTTTGCTGAACTTCATCCACGTTTTTTGCCTTGTATTTGGCACACACAATCTTTGCACTACGCCAAGCAGTAACTTGTGTAATGGATAGTGTTGGTGCAACGCAGTCCTTTAGGCTGTCCATCGCTTGATAAATCCAAGCAAGTCTGTTTGGTTCAACTTCTCCCAAGAATTGCAACGTCACGTGAAAGTTGTTTTTGTCTACAAATCTACCCTTTGTAGCAAATGGCTTAATCATTTCCGATTGCATCCAAAGGTTGTTTTTAGTATTATCTGGCAAAGTAAATGCGATAAAAAGTCTCATAAGTATATCTCCTACAAGCATTATACTACAACTTGCAAATTTTTTCAAGTTTTTCATATCTTTCTATGCGCGCGCATATATATAGATTAGTAAATTTTGTAACGCTTGGGGGATATATGAAAAAACTTTTGCCTGTAATTGTTGTAGTAGTAATTTGTTTGCTAGGTATGGTGGGCTGTAACGACTACGTTCAAAAGACGTCAGCCGATTGCAACAGCTACCAAATAGTCTGCTCCTACGACGAAACACACAACACGCTTTCTGCCGTACAAACGGTAACGTTTACCAACCCTTGCGATACCCCGCTAGATACCGTCAAGTTTCACGCCTATGCCAACGCCTATGGCGAAGACGCTAGTGCCATTGTCCCAGGCGATTACTACAACAGTGCCTACTACAACGGCGATAGCTTTGGTGGTATCACCTTTGATAGTGTCAAGGTAGACGGCACAGCCGTAGCCTTTGCATTGGAAGGCAACTGTTTCGATATCTTGTCCGTACCGCTATCCCAGTCGATAGGCAAAGGTCAAAGCGTTGCTGTCGAGATGGTCTACGAAATTACGCTTGCCAATGTTGCTCACAGGTTAGGCTATGGCGAAAACACCATCAACCTAGGCAATTTTTATCCCGTGCTGTGTGTTATCAGCGACGGTGCGTTCCAATGCACACCCTATTACAACCTAGGCGATCCTTTTGTCACCGATATTGCCAACTACCAAGTAAGTATCAGCGTACCTAACAACTACGTGGTGGCAAGCAGCGGCGAGATGGTTTCTGCCCAAAACAACGACAACCGTGTAACTTATACCTGCAACGCAAGGGCAATCAGAGATTTTGCCATGGTGCTATCCAGCAAATTTCAGCACGTCAGCGCAAAGGCAGGCGATACGGAAGTCAATTACTATTACTTTGCCGATACCAACCCACAAACCACACTAGCAACTGCGGTAGGTATGGTGGAGTTTATGTCTGCTAGCGTATCCGACTATCCATATGCACAGTTAAGCGTAGTAGAAGCAGATTTTTGCTTTGGCGGTATGGAGTACTCCAACTTGGTGATGGTGTCCAGTGGTGGAAGCGACTATTTGACGGCAACAGCACACGAAGTAGCGCACCAATGGTTTTACGGAGTAGTTGGCAACAACCAAATCGAGCACGCCTGGATGGACGAAGGTCTATGCGAATTCGTCACCTTGCTGTACATGGATAAGCACCAAAACCAACCGCTTGCCACCGCCATCAAAAAGTTGTACAAAAGCTACGTAACCTACGTCGACGTGTTGACCAACTACTACGGCAGGGTGGACGTTTCCTTTAGATCGCTAGATAAGTACAAAAACGATACCGAGTACGTCTATATCACTTACGTGCGTGGATGCTTATTGTTTTACACCTTGTACGATACCGTAGGCGAAAGCAAATTCTTTGCTGGTCTTACTAACTACTTTGATCAAGCAAAAATGAGCCTTGCAACACCAACACAGCTAATCGACAGCTTCTGTCGTGGTTGCAACAAGGATGTTTCGGGCATATTCAACGCCTTTATCAAGGGCGAAGACGTAATTTCGCAAGGCAACCGCTAATTTTTGCCACAAAGGGCATCAATTTTTGTCCGCACTTGTCCGTCACAATACGTGGCGGACATTGTTTTTCTCCAAATTTGCGGATATTTGCCACGTCCAAAGTACAAAAATAGTTCAAAATGGGCAAAAAATGAAATAAATTTCACGCCTTTTTGCACTTTTTTCAATTTTTTATCAAAAAAGTGTTGACAAAAGTGGCATGGGAGGGGTAAAATACCAATATTATTTTCAATCGACGCAAGTTGATTGACCTAGTTAGCTTGAAACCAAATATTTGTTATGTATGCTCGAAGTCAAAAGTGGGGAGTATTATACTATACTTATTTAGTTTTTAGGCCAACTGTTTGATTGTCGGGCTATTTTTATGTAACGTGGTAGTTGCGACATAACCAAAAAATATATTGGAGGTAACGTTATGAAAAAGTTTAGACTAGTTGCTCTTATGTTAGTAGCAGTAATGCTTATCACAGCATTGTCAGCATGTGCTCCAAAAGAGTTTACTGTATCTGTTTATAATGGCGCAGAAAAAATCGCCGACGTAGTAGTTAAAAAGGACGATCCAATTCCAACGGAAGTTGACGGTTGGTTCCTAGACGGCGACGTTTATGCTTCCATCGAAGATTACAATGCAGCAAACGACGAAGATCCAGAAAACGATCCAGAGCCTATCAATCAAGAAGAATTCAAAGTAAACGAAAACGTATCAGTTTACGGTTCTTTCATTCAAAAGGGCTTGGTATCCGGTACAGGTTACACTTACACATACGCAATGGATACATTCCCAACCGTATGGAATCCACTAGTGTACCAAACAAACACTGACGCCGAAATTTTGGACTACGTATCAGATGGCTTCTACACATTTGACTACAACGAAGATAAGACTGGCTACAAGATGGTACCATCTATGGCAGTTGGCGAACCTGTTGACGTAACTGCAGAATACGCAAACGTTGCAGCAACAGAAAGTAGCGAAGCTGTAGACAAGGGTTGGGGCATTGAAGAAGGTTCACAATACCGCGCTTGGAAAATCACAATCCGTAGCGACTTGGCATGGGACGACGGCACACCTATCACAGCAAACGATTTCGTAGAAAGCACAAAGCGTCTACTAGATCCAAAAGCTCAAAACTCTCGTGCGGACGACTACACATACGCAGGCGACTTTGTAATGCACAATGCAGAGCTTTACCTAAAGCAAGGCATGAAGGGTTGGTTCCCAGCAAGCGACGTTAAGTCTGATTACACTGGCACACCTGAAGAACAAGCAGCATTGGTATTCGAATGGTTTGATTCCGATTCAAAAGCAACAGCATTCTTTACAGATTACTTGGCAGGTTACGGTTACGATGGCACAAACTGCTTTGGCGCTTTTGGCTTTACAGAAGCAGACGTAGGCGCAACATATGCTCAACTTACTGCTATGAGTGGCATGACAGTAGCAGAAATCATGGCTAACACCGAATATGCTACAGCACTTGCTAACCTAATTACATGGTGGGATGAAGGTGCAGCAGGTATCTTTGACTTTACAATTTGCGAACACACATACCCAGAGCTTTCCTTTGACAAGGTTGGTATCAAGGCCATCAGCGACACAGAAATCGTTTACATCCTTGACCAAGAGCTAAAAGGTTTCTACCTAAAATACTCTTTGCCAGGATTCCTTGTAAAGAGCTCTCTATACGACAGTCTTGCAAGCGAAAGCGGTGGTGTTTACACAAACAGCTACGGCACAGACGCTTCCAACACACCATCTTACGGTGCATACAAACTAACTTATTTCCAAAAGAACAAATCTTTCAAACTAGAAAAGAACAGCAACTGGTGGGGCTTCGCTAGTGGCGAAATGGCAGATTTGTACCAAACAACAAACGTAAACGTAATCCGCGTTGCTAACGCAGCTACACGTTTGCAAATGTTCCTATCCGGTCAACTTGACAGCTACGGCTTGACAGTAAACGATATGGACGAATATCAAATGAGTGATCACACCTACTACACAACAGGTGAATCCACATTCTTCATGGCACTTAACCCAAACTTTAAAGCTTTGGAAGAAAAGCAAAAAGCAGCAGGCGAAAACATCAACAAGACTATCTTGACAATTCCTGCATTCCGTCAAGCACTAAGCTTTGCTTTGGACCGTGCTAAGTTTGCTTTGGCTACAAGCCCAACAAACAACGCGGCATTTGCAGCATTCTCCAGCACAATCGTTGCTAACCCAGAAACAGGTGAAACCTACCGTGCAACCGAACAAGCTAAAGACGCTGTTTTGGCATTCTGGGGACTAGCTGACGACGTTGGTGAAGGCAAACGTTACGAAACAAAGGACGAAGCTATTGCATCTATCACAGGTTACGACCTTGCAGGCGCTAAAGAATTGTTTGACGCAGCATACGACAAGGCTATTGCAGATGAATTGATGGACGAAAACGACGTAATCGAAATCAAGATCGGTTTGCCAAGCGCAACAGCAGCATTCTACACAAAGGGCTACGACTTCCTTGTAAACAACTACACCGAAGCAGTTAAGGGCACCAAGCTAGAAGGCAAACTAACGTTCAGCAAAGACGACACAATCGGTAACGCTTTCGGCGATGCACTTCGCAACAACCAAGTTGACTTGTTGTTCGGCGTAGGCTTCACTGGTTCTGCTTTGAACCCATACGGTCTAGTTTCCGTATACTCTGGCAACGATGAATCTCTTCGTTACGACAAGGGCACAGACACAACAAAAATTCCAGTAGAAGTAGTAGTAGAAGGCCTAGTAGAAGGCAAGACAAACTTCACAGCTTCTATGGATGCTTGGACAAAGCTTTTGGAAGGCAAGAAGATCACCGTAACAGAAACAGGTACAACAAATACTTTCGAAGTAACTGTTGACTCTGAAGATTACGCTACTAAACTACCTATCCTTGCAGCAGTAGAAAAGGCAGTTTTGGAACAATACAACATGATTCCACTACTTGACGACTCTAGTGCAAGCTTGAAGGGTCAAAAGTACAACTACTACACAGAAGACTACATCTACGGTGTTGGTCGTGGTGGTATCAAGTACATGACTTACAACTACAACGACAGCGAATGGGCTGCATACGTAGAAAGCAAGGGCGGCACACTAAATTACAAATAAGATTAGTAAATTTTTAGTCACATCTAAAGTCTAATCTGGACCAAAAGGGGCAGAATACACTCTGCCCCCTATGGTATGTTTATTACACTTTTACACAAGTGCCATATACGTATGGCATTTGGGTAAAATTGTAACAATCCAAGGAGAAATTTATGGTAAAATACATCCTAAAAAGAGTTGGCTTAATGTTGCTAACCTTTCTTATCATCGTATCCATATGTTTTGTACTCATCAGGTTGCTACCTCACGATACACCGGACAGCTTCGGTCAAGACTCAACTCTTGTCGAAAACCGTCGTGAATTGTTGGGTTACAACAAACCAATGATCGAGCAATGGCTAATATTTGTAACACGTACGCTAATCGGCGGCGACTGGGGTATGTCGGAAAAGATGTACTTTGGTCAGGACTGCTGGGATATTTTTGTTGAGTTTTTACCACCAACGGTATTGCTCAACGTATATTCGCTAGTGTTCAGCGTGCCATTAGGTATCATTTTGGGTATTTACGCAGCACTTAAGAAAAACAAATGGCAAGATGCCTTCATCAGCACTGGCGTAATGGTCTTTGTATCTGTACCAAGCTACGTCTACGCATTTTTGGTACAATATATTTTGTGTTTCAAGCTAGGCTGGTTCCCAATGCTTATGGAAGAAGGTACCGACTGGATGTCGTGGCCAATGTTTTACTCTATGATACCAGCCATCTTGTCCTTGTCTTTTGGTACGATAGCCGCTCTTACACGTTTCACTCGTGCCGAGCTAACCGAAGTTTTGACAAGCGAGTTTATGTTGCTTGCCCGCACCAAAGGTTTGACCAAGCGCCAAGCTACCTACCGTCACGCATTGCGTAACGCAATGGTACCAATTTTGCCAATGATCATTGGTGAATTTATTGCCATCATGGGTGGCTCGCTCATCATCGAAGCAATCTTTGGTGTACCAGGCGTAGGTTCATTGTACATCGACTCTATTACAAGTTTGGACTACAACTTCTTTATGCTATTGTCGGCGTTCTACACCTTCATTGGTTTGGCTGCCAACATTTTGGTCGATATCAGCTACGGCTTCATCGATCCACGTATCAGAGTGGGGGAAAGATAGTATGAAAACAAACAATATTCCTAACATCCCTGCTGAAAAATTTAGATTTGCCTCAACCGAAGGAAGACTTCACGATCTCAAGCTTGACACCAAGCCGGTAAGTTACTTCCAAGATGCTTTCAGACGTTTCTGTCGCAACAAAAGTTCGGTAGTAGCAGCAATCATCATTGCAATTTTGATTTTGTATTCCATTGTTGTACCGTTGTTTTTCGAAAACACCTACACCAAGTCGCTAACCGACACCGACTACTTGCAATATTCCAAGCTTCGTCCAAAGTCACAAATGTTTGAGTGGTTAGGCTGGGACGGTTGCAAAACCATTGCAATTGTCAACCAAGCGCAGTACAACAAGTACAACGCAATAGGAGTCGAGACGGGGCTCAACCCAATAGCCAATGTAAAGGATACCTGGGAAGAAGATGGCAAAACCTACTACACTCTCAAGGTTGATACTTACTACAACTTGGGCATGAGATACATGACCGTCACTCCAGAGCAATACCAAGCTTTACAGGACTGGCAAGACGAAACAAAAATACAAGTAATATACCCTGCCGTTGATACCACCAAGTTTGCTCAACAATCCTTCAAAAACGATGCAAACAACTGGTACGAACTAGACAAAAACGGTCGCCCAGTAGTAGATAGCGAAGGCAATGTTAAGCCATTGTACAAAACAACTGGTCAAGACGATTACGACAGTCTACGTATTGCAGGCGACGACGGTAGCTACCGTTACGCATTGCCAGCAGGCTCAAGCACAACTCCATCGTGGACTATCCGCGTATGCCAATACAACTACTTCCAATACAAGTACGGCTTTGAGCCAAGTTTCTTGTTTGGTACAAACGCATTTGGACAAGATATCTTCACTCGCTTGGCAAGTGGTGCACAATTCTCTTTCTTGCTAGCAATTTTCGTATCGGTAATCAACTTGTTTATCGGTTCTATCTACGGTGCTATCGAAGGCTACTACGGTGGCGCAACCGACTTGATCATGGAGCGTGTATCCGACGTTCTTGGCGGTATTCCTTTCATGGTAGCAACAGCATTGTTCCAGTTGCATTTGGCAAAGCACGTAGGCCCGGTAGTGTCACTGATGTTTGCCTTTGTATTGACAGGCTGGATAGGTATGGCAGCGCGCGTGCGTATGCAATTCTATCGTTTCAAAAATTCCGAATACGTCTTGGCTGCACGCACTTTGGGTGCAAAGGACAGACGTGTCATGTTTAAGCACATTTTCCCAAACAGCTTGGGTACAATCATAACAGGTTCAATTTTGGTAATTCCAGGCGTAATTTTCAGCGAATCCAGCTTGACCTACCTTGGCATCGTAAACTTGGATTCATCCACCATGACATCCGTTGGTACAATGCTTGGTAACGCCAAGGACTACCTAACAACCGACCCTCACATCATCTTGTTCCCAGCATTGTTCATCGCCTTGCTAGAAATCAGTTTCAACTTGTTTGGTAACGGCTTGCGCGATGCATTCAACCCATCACTACGCGGTACGGAGGACTAATCATGCAAAAGAAACTTCAAGTAAACAACCTTGCAATATCCTTCCGCACGCCAGGTGGTAAGGTGCAAGCGGTACGTGGCATCACTTTTGACCTATACCAAGGCGAAACACTTGCCATCGTAGGTGAGTCTGGTAGTGGTAAATCGGTAACTAACCGTGCCATCATGGGTATATCGTCGGGCAACTCCATCTTGGAGTCGGGCGAAATCATTTATGACGGCCAAGACCTAGTACAAATTTCCGAAGAAGATTTTCACAAGCTTCGTGGCGACAAAATTGCCATGATCTTCCAAGACCCAATGTCTAGCTTAAACCCTATCATGAAGGTAGGTAAGCAGTTGACGGAAGCAATGCTTCTCAAGGGCAAGGCAAGTCAAAAAAGCTCTCGTGCAAATTTTAACGAAAAGCTAAACGTTGTAAAGCAAAACTTGCAACAAATTTATGGTAGCAACACCGAACAAGGCAAGATAGCAGCAGAAAAGTGCAAAATCTTTGATAACTTCTGTATCCGAGGCACCAAGCTAGAAAGTGCCTACAACGAAATTCACGGTGCAGCAAGCGAGCTCAAGCTCAAACTAGAAGAAACCATCTTTTTGTTGAAGAAAAACCAAAAGGTTGATGTTTCAGGCAAAGCCAAGTATTTCTTGCAAGGTGTTTCTAGTAGCGTACACCCTGACATCTTGGTAATGACCGAAGAAGTCCAACAAATTGTCAGCGTGTTGCAAGCTTGCGCAAGCAAAAAGGCAAGCGTAGGTGACTTTGGCAACGCTTTGCTACAACTTTTGCCTATCGTAGACAATGCACTAGCAAGACAAAAGCCAAATTACTTCACTTTGGGCTACTATATGATGCGCAACCCAGAAGCCAACGTTGACGATATGCCAATTGACGAGTTGACGCAAATGACTCAAGCGTATCTTGACAGCGAGTTTTTGGATGACTTCAAGTCAGAAGTTGAAAAGGCAGTAATCAACAGCCACAACAACGCTATTGCAAACAAAAAGCAAGCCTTTTATCTGCTAGAGCAAGCAGAAGTGTATTTTGCAGAAAATCTAGAAGAAAAGCCTGCATATCAAATGGCTAGCAAACTAACTCAAGCGGTAGAGTCAGCCATCGACCAACTGCAAGTTGTCAAAAACGGCACACAGTACACCTTCAAAAGCACAATCAACAATGCATTGTTCAAGTACTTCCGTGCTGTAAAAAACAATCCAAAGGAACAAAAGCGCTACGCTAAAGATTTGGCAAAGTACAATGCTATCGTTGCTAGGGGCAAAACCCCAGATTGGAAGGTTGTCCCACCTGCAGTATTGGATTTGGAAGCGGCTCAACGCAACCTAATCAAGATTGTTGGCGCAGTTAAGCAAAGCATTGCCGACGAAATCAACGCCGATGCTCAATTTGATAGCAAACAAGCAGTGCAAACGCTTATTTCCTTCTGGAAGGAGCAAGCATCTTTGGCTGTGTACAAAGTAACCAGCAAGATGGCACGTGCACGTGCGCTCAAACTACTAGAAGAAGTAGGTATTCCAGAGCCGGCAATTCGTTTCAAGCAATTCCCATTTGAGTTTTCCGGTGGTATGCGTCAACGTATTGTAATTGCTATTGCTTTGGCAGCCAACCCAGATATCCTTATTTGTGACGAGCCAACAACGGCGCTAGACGTAACAATTCAGTCGCAAATTTTGGAACTTATCAACCGCATCAAGAAGGAGCGTAACCTTTCGGTAATTTTCATCACTCACGACCTAGGCGTAGTAGCTAACATGGCAGACCGTATTGCAGTAATGTATGCGGGCAAAATTGTAGAGTGTGGCACGGCGGAAGACGTTTTCTACGATCCACGCCACCCATATACATGGGCTTTGCTATCATCCATGCCAGACCTTGACACCAAGGAAAAGCTCGAAGCTATCCCAGGCACTCCACCAAACATGATCTACCCACCTGTCGGCGACGCTTTTGCAGCGCGCAACAAGTACGCGATGGAAATTGACTTTGAAATGCAACCACCAATGTTTAAGGTAAGTGATACTCACTATGCTGCAACGTGGCTATTGCATCCAAACGCACCAAAGGTAGAGCCACCAAAAATCGTTACCGACCGTATTGCAAGAATGAAAAAGGAGATGAACAAAAATGACTGAAGATAAACAAGTTTTACTCTCCGTACAACATTTGGAGCAATTTTTTAAGATGGGTCGCAAGCAACTCAAGGCGGTAAACGACGTAAGCTTTGATATTTACAAAGGCGAAGTATTTGGTTTGGTTGGCGAGTCCGGTTGCGGCAAAACAACTACAGGTCGCAGCATCATCCGTTTGTACGATATCACAGGCGGCTCTGTGTATTTCAAAGGACACCGTATCTGTGCAGGTACTAACGGCTACAAGGAAGAAATCAAGCGCATCAATGCCGAGCGCGATGCCGAAGTAGCCAAAGTAAAGCAAGAGAATGGGCTAACAAAGGCAGAGCGTAAGCAAAAAATTGCTGAAGTCAGCGCTCCATACGACGTTATGATTCAAGAGCAACGCGCCCTTATGGATCAGGCAAAGTACGACCACAAAAACTGCAACAAAATCCGCGTTCCAACAACGGACGGCACAGGCGACGATCGCATCATGAACAAGATGCAAATGATCTTCCAAGATCCAATCGCATCACTCGATCCACGTATGACCGTCAAGGAAATCATTGCAGAAGGTTTGATTATTCGAGGCATCAAGGATAAGGCGCTAATCGAACAAAAGGTTTACGAAGTATTGGAGCTAGTAGGTCTAGTGCGTGAGCACGCTGGTCGCTATCCGCACGAGTTCTCCGGTGGTCAACGCCAACGTATCGGTATTGCCCGTGCTATCATTTTAGAGCCAGAGCTAATCATTGCCGACGAACCTATCTCTGCGCTAGACGTATCTATTCAAGCGCAAGTAATCAATTTGCTCAACGAACTTCGTCAAAGACTTGGTCTAACCATTTTGTTTATTGCGCACGACTTGTCGGTAGTAAAGTATTTCTCCGACCGTATTGCCGTAATGTACTTTGGTAAGATCGTCGAGCTTGCAAGCAGCGATGAGTTGTTTGCAAACCCATTGCACCCATACACCAAGTCGTTGTTGTCTGCAATTCCATTGCCGGATCCACACTTTGAAAAACAACGCAAGCGCATAGTTTACAATCCACTTGCCGAACACGACTATTCGCAAGATAAACCACAAATGCGCCAAATCAAAGAAGGACACTTTGTCTATTGCAACCAAGCCGAGTACGAACAATACGTTGCGGCTACAAAGGAAGGTAACTAATTTTATGAAAAAGCTTTGGAGCTATCTAATACCAACGGCTATATGTTTGGTCGTAGCGGTAGTGTATATGTTTGCCAACAACGTATTTAATGAAGCGAATCCAGAAGTATTCTACAAAGAAATGTGCAACGCATTTTCTTTGCCGGGCTTGTTGATGACTTTGTTTGGCGGTTTAGCGTTTTGCACTAACGCAGGCGCACTAGATATGTTGAGCTTTGGTTTTATCAAACTTTTTGATTTGTTCAAAAAGCCCGACCAAGTCAAGTATCGCACCTACTACGATTACAAGCAATCTAAAAAAGGTCGCAAGCGTCCTGTTGCTGCATTGCTAGTAGTGGGACTTGCCTTCATAGCAATCTCTGTTCCATTTTGGATTATGTTCTACCAAGTGCAACCTGCAAAGTAAACAAGTTTGTACAAAAAGCGGAAAGCGAAATGCTTTCCGCTTTTTTGTTGTAATGCGCAATTTTTGTTACAAACACAGCAATTTTGGGTCAAATTTTGCCTAAAAAAGCCGAAACTAGCTTAAAAATCAAAAATGAAAAAATAATTTCAAAATTTTTTTCAAAAATAAATTTTTTTATATAAAAACGTTTGACACCCCTTGCAAAGTGTTATATAATAGACAGGCTGTGGCACTATGGCTTGAAGTGTGAGGTTACTGAAGTAAACAGAAAACTTACACCTACGTAGCGAAATCGAAAAAGAATTTCGTGTCCGAATCACAGTATCAATCGGCAAGTGGCGATGGCCTGCCAAACTACCGGAGTTACATTTTTGAAGGCAAATGAAAATTTGCTTTATAAATAGCCGCAGGTTGACACACACGGTTGTGTTGTCAGCAGTAAAGGTTCGGAAATAAAACAATAGGTATTAAAGGAGAAAGAAAAATGGCTAACCAAAAAATGAGAATCAAATTGAAGTCTTACGACCACAATCTTGTAGACCTTGCTTGCGCAAAGATCGTTGAAGCAGCAAAGAAAATGGGTAGTAAGGTTTCCGGCCCTATTCCTCTTCCAACAGAAAAGGAAAT
>JAZQUN010000043.1:0-5068 GCA_045631385.1 Clostridia bacterium | reverse complement strand
TTTTATACAAACAGTAAACACTTCTGTCACAACGACAGAAGTGTTTTTTTATTTTGGAGAAATATGCTAAAGCGATTAGTTTTTATTTTTGTAGTATCATCAATAATAGCAAGTGGTTTGTTTTGCTCGCAAAAGACCAACATAGTCAACGCGGTGGGCAAATCTGATGCAACGGTACATATCTATTGCAAGCAGTACAATGGTCTAAATGTGGCAAATGGTGCTGGAGTTGTAAAAACAACTGCTGCTAATTTCTACAAATGTTTGCAAAACGCTATAGGCGTTGACGGTGTTACTGTGGTAATGGATAGAAACAGCGTAGATATGGTGACATTAGTTGAAAAATTGCAGTTATCAAACGTCAAAACTCAGCATACGCAAGATTTTTATTGTATCTACGGCTACTCCGATAAGGTTAGAGGTTGCGTCGTAGTAGACGGTCAAAGAATAAACGTTCAAATAGCCTTAACTCCTACTCAAATTCACGTTGGTAGCCCATTGCTTTTGGGTAGTTACTAACATTATGTATAAAAAGTTTGCAGTTGGTAATAATCAAATCAAAACAAAAAAGGAGAAATACAATGTCAAATAATCCAAGTAGAATCAGCAAATTTATCAAAAACAACGTTGCCTTGCTTGTTATTGCTTTTTGTGCAATTTCAATTTTTGCAGTGGTGCTAGTAGTAAGCATGCAGCAGGATACTCCTATTGATAACCCCGTTGTCAACAACCCAGTAGATACGCCTGTTGCCGACGACAATCTTCCCGAACCAACACCAGTAATCAAGACGGAAATCATCAAGGTGTATTTTGCCAGTCCGCTTGTGTACGAAACTGAAGGCATGGGCTACACCAACGGCGACGACGTATTGTTTGTCTACAACAGCACTCTCAACATATGGAAAACGCACGATGGCATCGATCTAATTGCCGATGAAGGCACAAGTGTTTGTGCAATGTACGATGGTACGGTAGTTGATGTGGCAGAAACATACGGTATGGGTAACAGCATCACTATAGATCACGGCAATGGCGTGGTGGCAACCTACGCATCTCTTTCAAATGTGCAAGTAGTCAAAGGTCAGGTGGTAGATAAGGGCGAAAAAATTGCCACAGTAAGCACTTCGGCATCCTACGAGTTTGTCGACGGCAACCATCTGCATCTAGAAGTCAAGAAAGACGGAGTACACGTAGACCCAATGCCATATGTAAACGGCGAAGTCTACAACGAAAAGGAAATCAAAGTAACGGCAGAATAGTTTTGACCGGGCAAGCCAAGTGCTTGCCCTTTTTGCTAACAAAAAACCCTCAAAATAGGCAAAAAACTTCAAGTTGCGTATATAAATAAGTGCTAGTCTATTGTTGATGACAATTTACGTTGACTACCTACTAATAGACAATATGTCCTTCGATTGCTTTTTGTTGTGGTTAGCTTGCAAAACTGCTCGTCAAAAGATTGTTTGGTGGCGTTTGCTGCTGGGTGGCTTTCTCGGAGTGGTGTGTGCTTTTGCATCGCTGTTTGTTACAGGTGTGCTGCTAGTCGTTGTCAAGTTTGCCTTTGTTTTGCCCATGTGTATGGTAGTGGTGGGCAAACGCAAGCTGCTGGTGGTAATGCTGCTGTTTGTAGCATATGCTTTTTTACTAGGTGGAGCAATTCTTGGATTGTTCAGTCTGCTCAACGTCAACTACCAATTGCAAGGCAACCTAACTTACTACACTAGTGTACCCATAGGCACGTATATTGCTGGAATCTTTGCCGTTTTGTTGCTTTCACAATGGCTAACCATGTATCTAACAGCGCAAAAAAAGGTGCTGTCCAAACTAGTCAAAGCAACCGTTGTTGTATCTGACGAAACTTTTATCCTAGACGCCTTGTGCGATAGTGGTAATCTGCTAGTTTACAACAATTGGCCTGTGTGCTTTGGCGTAGGAGATTTTTGCGACAAGCTTGCCGAAATTGTAGCCGAGCAACTGCTTGTAGGCGGTGTGGAAACAATTTGCTACAACACTGTGTCTGGCAATGCTAAAGCGCTTGCTGTAAAGTGTCAAGTAACGGTAGAACAAACGCAAAAGCAGTGCTACTTGGCGCTCTCTAAAGGAGCACGTTGCGTAGATTATCAACTAATACTAAACGGAGATTTTTTGCTATGAAAGTTTTCAACATATTACATCAACTTTGCAATCAACTAGGGCTGTCAACCCCCGCTGTCAACTTTATTTGTGGCAACGAAGCATTGCCCCAGCCACTTTCCGCCGAAGACGAGCAACGGTTCGTTCAACTAGCATTGCAAGGCGACAGCGCAGCCAAAGACAAACTGGTCGAGCACAACCTACGCCTAGTGGTGTATCTTGCTAAAAAGTTTGAAAACACTGGTCTGGACATGGAAGACCTTATTTCCGTAGGAACAATAGGACTAATCAAGGCAACCAACAGCTTCAAACCGGATAAACAAATCAAGCTTGCCACCTACGCCAGCCGTTGTATCGAAAACGAAATTTTGATGTACTTGCGCAAACTATCAAAGCGTAGGGCAGAAGTATCCCTAGATGAGCCACTCAACGTAGACGGCGAAGGCAATGAACTGCTGCTTGGCGATGTCATCGGCACCGATGCCGATATGGTCTACACCCATGTAGAAAACCAGGTTGAGCGCCAACTGTTAGAAGAAGGCATATCCAAACTATCAAAGCGTGAGCAACAAATAATAGAAATGCGCTTTGGTTTAGACGGCGAAGAAGAGCGCACCCAAAAGGAAGTCGCCGATCTGCTTGGCATATCCCAGTCCTACATATCGCGCCTAGAAAAGAAGATAATCAGTAGGCTCAAAAAAGAAATAGGCAAATTAGTGTAAAAGTGTGGTAAAACCCACACTTTTTTATTTACAACAGCAAATTGATGTATTATAATTAAAGTATGAATACAACACAAACACTCAAGCAAGGCGACAAAATATCGCTTGTCATCAACAATTTGGGCACAAATGCCGAAGGCGTAGGCGTATACGGAGATTACACCGTGTTTGTTCCTTTTGCATTGCCAGGCGAAACTGTTAGTTGCCGTGTAGATTTTGCCAAACGCAATGTGGCGCACGCAACACTTTTGCAGGTGGAAACATCATCCAGCCAAAGAGTGCAACCAAGTTGCAACTACTACGGCAAGTGCGGTGGATGCACCTTGCAACACGCCGACTTTGATACTGAAAATGCCTTCAAGCGTAACTTGGTACAAGGCAACCTGCAAAAACTAGGTAAATTGCAATTAGACGTTGAGCCAACAATTGCGGGAACTCGCTATGCCTATCGCAACAAAATCAGTTTGCCTGTTGGTGGCAAGGCTGGTAATGTCAAAATAGGTATGTACAAGCGTGGCTCTCACGATATCGTGGCAGTCAACCAATGCGTTCTCACAGATAGCTGGGCAAACGATCTAATAGCCATTTTCACAACCTATTTCAACACCATAGGTGCTGTACCATACAATCAACAAACTTTCAAGGGCGAAATTAGGCACGTAACGGCTCGTTTTATCAACGGTCAACTACTTGCCACAATTGTATCTAACGGAGCGTACAAGCGCTCTCTGGCGCCACTAATCAAATTGCTTTCTGACAGATTTGCTAACTTTGGCTTGTTTATCAACGTCAACACACTAAAAAACAACGTAATCTTGGGCGACGTTACTCAACACGTTTATGGGCTAAAGCATATCACCAGCACCGAAAACGGCGTAACCTACCAAATCCAACCGGACAGCTTTTTTCAAGTCAACGACGAAATCAAAGCGCAGCTTTACGCTCACGTAAAAGAGTTGGTCTCTAGCGAAAATCCCGACGTGCTTATCGAGTGCTTTTCTGGTGTAGGCTTGCTTACAGCCGAGCTTGTATCAGATGATTACGACACCTATGCCATCGAAATAGTGCCTTCAGCCGTAGATGATGCCAACGCCATGAAACAAGCCAACGGTATAGCCCGTTTGCAAAACATTTGTGGCGACGTCAACGTGGAATTGCCAAAACTTATGCACAACCTAGCAGGCAAAAACACCGTGATGGTAGTAGACCCACCACGCAAGGGTGTAGGCGAAAAAATCTGTCAACTAATCCTTGACAACCCACCACAAAAGCTGGTATACGTATCGTGCGACAGCGCAACGCTTGCCCGTGACCTAGCAATCTTGTCACAAGGCTACACCGTCGAGCTTGTCCAACCGTACAACATGTTCCCCAACACTGCACACGTTGAAACGTTGGTGTGTCTAACAAGGAGATCGTGATATGATATTTTACAAGGTTACACACAAGTACAAACTGGATAACAATTTTGAACGAAAAGACATTGGAATATATAGTTCCGAGGAAAATGCACGGAACGCAGTTGAGGGCTTGAAACAAAAAATGGGTTTTTGCGATACGCAAGAAGGATTTGTGATTAATAGGGTGTTCAGAATTTTTAAGCCAAAATTGATAGACAAAACTTTTTGGATTGATGGATTTGTTACATATACGTATTGAGGGCAAAAAATGAGACTTTAAGGTATTACAACCCCCATTTTTGACCGATTTTGAGACTTTTTGGAGTCTTGACTCACGTTGAAACACTTGTTTGTTTAGTCAGCAAGTGTAATATGTAACAAGGAGAGTGCAAACATGGCTGAAGACCAAAGAAAAATTGCAAGCAAGTGTTTTTTTGCTAAACATCTTCAAAATAAGTGGAAAAAGCGCTTAAAAGAAGCAGGTTTCAAAGAAACAGAGAGAGTGGCAAAACAGTTTAGATTTTATCGTTGTACACAAGATAAAGTTGCATTTATTGTAAATTTAAATAAACAAGGCGGCCGCATTACTGTCATTTATGGTTTTACATCTATTGTGGATCAAGACTATTTGGAAAAATACGGCGAAGATAACGACGATATCAAATTGCGTTTTTGTTCGGTGGTAAAAAGCAAGCAAGACGAAAGTGCTGTTGCAAGAGAAATACAAAATGTGTATGATACATATTTACATAGATCGAAAGACGAAATCTTGCAGTTAAAAAAAGATCGTCAAAAGCAGTTTTTGCAAAAAATTGC